>JAPLZO010000036.1 GCA_026394995.1 Candidatus Woesearchaeota archaeon
AAAAAAGTAGAAAAAGTTGAAGAAAAGAAGCCTGAAATTAAAGAAAAAGTAAAGAAAGAGAAGAAGTTTAAGGAAAAAAAGATAGAAAAGCCTGTTGAAAAAGAAGAGATTAAAGAGAAAAAGGAAGTTAAAGAATTAAAAGAAGAGCCTAAAGAAGAAATTATTGAAGAAAAAGTAGAGAAAAAAGGTTTTTTTGCTAGAATAAAAGAAAAAGTAACTGAAAAAATAACAACAACTAAGATTTCTGAAGATAAATTTAATGAATTATTTTGGGAATTAGAATTAGTTTTATTGGAAAATAATGTTGCTGTTGAAGTTATTGAGCAAATTAAAAAAAGTTTAAGAGAAAAATTGGTTGAAAAACCGATTAAACATGGTAAGGTTTTAGAGGAAATAAGAAATAGCTTGAAAGAAAGCATTGAGAGTTTATTTGTTGATAATGATTTTGATTTGGTTAAAGAGGCTAAAAAGAAAAAGCCATATGTTATTGCTTTTGTTGGTATAAATGGATCTGGAAAAACAACTACTATTGCTAAATTTGCTAAATTATGTCAGAATAATAAATTAAAATGTGTGTTGGCTGCTGCTGATACATTTAGAGCTGCTTCTATTGAACAATTAGAAGAACATGGAAATAGATTAGGGGTAAAAGTTATTAAACATAATTATAAAAGTGATCCTGCTGCTGTTGCTTTTGATGCAATTGAGCATGCTAAAGCTAAAGATGTTGATGTTGTGCTAATTGATACTGCTGGAAGAATGCATAGTAATAAGAATTTAATTGATGAAATGAAGAAAATTGTTAGAGTTGCTAAACCTGATTTAAAAATATTTGTTGGTGAGAGTATAACAGGAAATGATTGTGTTGAGCAAGCTAAAGAATTTAATGAAAGCATTGATATCGATGGTATTATCTTAGCTAAAGCTGATGTTGATGAGAAAGGTGGAGCTGCAATTTCTGTTAGTTTTATTACAAAAAAGCCTATATTATATTTAGGAACTGGTCAAGAGTATAAAGATTTAGAGAAATTTGATAAAGAAAAGATAATTAAGAGTTTAGATTTATAATAATATTTCTTTAGATTTATTTAGGAGTAATAAGTTTGTATTTGCCATTACCTATTGGAATATATGTTTGTTGGTTTGACACCGATTCAAATCTTATTATTTTACCTTTACTGTCCTTTATTACTTCCACCGCATCACTTCTCACACCTTTTCCGTTAGGTAATGATGTTACCCATCCAACTTCTCCTCCTGATTGGATTGCAATACCATAAACATCACCTTCTTTAATACTTTCCATATATTCTCTATCATTGATATACTTTTTCTCACCTATTTTTTCGAAAGCATTTATTTTATCTTCTATAGGCTTTGATGATTGTTGTAACTTTTTTTCAATATAATTTGATTGTCCTTCTGGTTCAGATAATCCTTTTGTAGGATCTATTTGTGTTTTTGGTATTCCTAAATAATCTAGTTGTTCATCACTTACAGTAAAATCTGCTGGGTAAAATCCTAGTTTAGGTTGCTTTTTCCATATTTCTACTGATCCATCACTACTTATTGAATATACTTCTTTGTTGGTTGTTATTAATTTGTTGTAGTATACTTTTCCATTTCTATAAAACTTTTCATATTTTCCTTCTTCAATTATAATTTCAGTAGGATAATCTGTCCACATAGACTTACCAACTATCACATTTTCTGTGTTTAGTCCTAGTGCTATTTTACATTTTTCGAGTATAGAAACTGCTCCTGTTATTGTTGATCTTGATGTTTGTGACATTGGACATACATACATTGTTGTTTCTGTATCTTCTGTTGCTATAAACTCACTAACTTTTGTAGTTATTTTAACATCTGTTTCACCACTCAAACTGTTAGGATCCACTAATACTTGTTGAACACCATTTATAGTGGTATATGTTGTTATAGTATCACCGTTGGTTATCATAACAGATTTGTCAATTTTTGTATAAATTGTTTGTTCACTTTTATCTAGAATAACTTTTCCTCCATCTAAATCATATCTTAGTATATCATCTTTTTTAATATCAAGCCCAAAATTATTACCTTCTTTTAATTGTACAGAAACTTGTCCTTGCATTGTTAGTTTTGTTCCACAAGGACCAACATAATTTTCAAATCCTAAAGTACTTTGACATGTTTTTGAGAAAAATACATTTCCTTTTTCTGAAGTTACTATAAGTTTATCATCTTCTCCAATTGTATTTTTACCTAATATATAACCTTTTTCAGTTGGTATTACTTCTGCAATATTTCCTTCTTGTAAACCTTGAAATCTTTTTTCATCAAGTGTGAAATCTGAACCGGTTATTTTTTGCTGATCTATTTTTATATTTTCTCCATTAATCTTTATTGTATGTTTTTCTAGTTGATTGCTAATCTGAATGGTTTTTTCTTTTCCATAAACTTCTGTAATCCCATCTTTGTATACTATTCTTGTATCTTGTTCTACTTGTATTTGTCTGCCTCCAAATTCATAAGTTCCTTGTTTTGTTGAAGTTATATCTGCTTCTTTTATTATACCATCTCTTTCTATTTTTATGGTACTTCCTTCTTTTAGATTCTCATATTTTTTTCCATTTATTTCTAAACGTGCTTTTTCTTTTGCTGTAAACATAACATCTTCATTTTCTCCTGTTGATGAAATTTCCATACTAGTTACTTTTATACTTCCTTCTTTTGATTTTGAATTAATAATAGATGATACATCTCTTTCTTTTTCATTTATTTTTATTGAACCACTGGATAATTCTGATTTTTCATTTAATTTTAAATCTTGAGATATTTTAGATCCTTCATCTACCCATCCTTTTATTTGATTATATTGTTGTATTGCTTTAGCTGCTTCTGGAGATTGTTTTGCTATTTCTCCCATTATTTCACCACTAATTTGTTGGATAATATAACCTTGTACGAAAGCTGTAGGATCACTTAGACTAATAGCTGTTTGTACTACTTGTGCTACTTGAGGATTTATAAAGCTTAATCCTTTTAATCCTATAGTTGCAAATATAGAAGCGTTTATATTTGATGAAAATAAAATTATTAAAATCAAAATTGTAATTGTTTTTATTATTTCTTTTTTCATTTTTTAAAATTTGTTAGCAAACATGAATATATAATCATAATCTCCTATCTTTGAATTTTTATCTGTTAAAGTATAAAAGACATCTTCATTTATTTTTTTAATATCCACTAAAATATTATTTTTTGCAGCTATTATAGATATACAACTTACACATATATCTTCTTTACTTATTTTAATTTGTTCTTGTACAATATTATTAGAAACATTTTGAATAATACCAAGTCTTATTGGTAATTCTATCATTATATTATTAAAACCGCTTTCTATCTTTTCTTTTTTAACTTTAATATTTGAATTAATATTTAATGTTATTTTTTCATTTTCTATTTTTACTGAGGTATTAATTTTTCCATAATCTATTTCAAGACCAGGATATTGTTTTTCACAAGTTATAAAATTGGATGTTATAAAATTTTCTAGTTGTTTTTGCATTACTTCTTTAGTTGGAACAAGATTTTGTCCTTTATAATAAAAAAACGCTGTTCCAAAGTAAGGAATATACTCCATACTTGTTTGTGTATTTGTGTATTTTATTTCATGACTTAGTTGTGTGTATCCTCCTTGTAAACCCATGACTATTAATCCTAATTCTGCTATTCCTTTTGTACAATCTTTTAAGTTTGATTGTACTTTTCTTACTTCCTGGGTCATTGTTAATTCTCTTGTTATTTCCACTTTACTTGCTTGTTGAATTATATCATCTTTAAATTTGAATAGTAATACTACTGATGCTACAAGAACAAGAGCTATTATTATAAATAAAGTTATTTGACCTCTTTTCATCGAATTTTGAAAAGTTTTGATATTATTTAAAAGTTATGTTATTAGATAAAAAAAGATAATTAAGAGCTTAGAATTATAAATTTACTACTAATTAGTAATTAAAAATAGAAATGTTTATAAATACATGATCAATATTATTGTATACAATATTATGTCAAAACATAAATTAATGAAATTTGTAGGCAATATTATAGGAACAATTGCATTAGCTAGTTCTTTATTTTTCAATTCTGGTTGTGTTCCGAAGCATTATAAAACTTATACAACAATACCTTCATCTTCAATTGTTACTGTAAAACCTATAGAGCAACTTGAAAAAAGAATTGATTATAGCAAAATGACTTATCAAGAAGCTATCAATTATGTTAAACATCCATATGTAGCACAGGATTATTTAGATAGGCATCTTATTAGAACTCAATGGCATTCTGGTAATACATTCAAAAATACGCATAAAGAAAGAAAAGGAGCTTGTCTTTCATATGCTATAGCTGCTGCAGCATTATTATCAGATGATGATTATCAATCAATATTATTAGTAATGGAAGGTTTAGATCATAAAACAGGTAAATATTATGGTCATGTGGTATTTCCTTATAAAAGTGAAAAAGGATTTGGTGCTTTAGGTAATACATATATGCCTGCAAAATATTCAACACTTAATGATCTTGTAAAAGCATTTTCAGATGAGCATAAATTTACACCAGATAAGTATCTTCTTATAGATTTAAATAAAACTTTTCCAAATAAAGAATGGATTGATAGTGATGTTAATTTACAACTACCTCGTAAAGTTTTAGATTATATAGAAGTAAAATAAAATTTTTCTGAAATACCAAAATTTATAAATAGTTAACTTTCTTGAGGCTTATTATGGTATTAGATAAACTAGGAGAATCATTAAAGAATACACTACAAAAGATAGCTAGGTCTATATTTGTAGATGAAAAATTAATAGATGAGCTAGTAAAAGATATACAACGAGCTTTACTTAGTGCAGATGTTAATGTTAAATTAGTTCTAGAATTAAGTAAAAACATTAAAAAAAGAGCTTTAGAAGAAAAACCACCTAAAGTTATTCCATTAAGAGAGCATGTTATTAAAGTTGTATATGAAGAATTAGTCAAATTTCTAGGTGAAGAAAAAGCTGAAATAAAAATTGAGAAGAAAAAACCATTCAAAATAATGATGGTTGGTTTGTTTGGATCAGGTAAAACAACAACAATAGGAAAACTAGCTAAATATTACCAAAAAAGAGGATATAAGGTAGCTGCTTTGGGTTTAGATGTTCATAGACCAGCTGCACCAGAACAATTAAGTCAGATTTGCAAAAAGATAAATGTTCCTTGTTTTATTGACAAAAAAGAAAAAAATGCTTTAAAAATATATGAAAAATATGAATCAGAATACAAAAAATATGATTTGTTAATAATAGATACTGCTGGTAGAGATGCTTTAAATAAAGATTTGATAAAAGAAATTTCTGATTTAAATAAAAAAATAAAACCTGATGAAAATTTGCTTATTTTGAGTGCTGATATTGGACAGGCTGCTCAAACACAAGCTGAAAAATTCCATGAAAGCTGTGGAATAACAGGAATAATAATAACTAAATTGGATGGAACTGCTAAAGGTGGTGGTTCTTTAAGTGCTGCAGCTGTTACAAATGCTAAGGTTAAATTTATTGGAATTGGTGAAACTGTAGATGATATTGAAACATTTAATCCAAAAGGATTTGTTGGTAGATTACTTGGGATGGGTGATTTAGAAGCTTTACTTGAAAAAAGTAAAGGAGCTATTTCTGAAGAACAAGCCAAAGACATGGGTAAAAAGTTGTTGAAAGGAGAATTTAATTTATTAGATTTGTATGAGCAAATGGAATCAATGAGTAAAATGGGTCCTTTAAGCAAAATATTCGATATGATTCCTGGAATGGGAAGTGTAAAACTACCAAAAGAAATGTTAAATGTTCAGGAAGATAAGCTAAAAAAATGGAAATTTATTTTGCAAAGCATGACAAAACAAGAATTAGAAGATCCTGAAATTATAGACGGAAAAAGAGTTGAAAGAATTGCTAAAGGTTCAGGAACTACAGTGCATGAAGTAAGAGAATTATTAAAACAATATAATCAAAGTAAAAAATTAATGAAGTTAATGAAAGGAAAAGATCCTGAAAAAATGATGAAGAGATTTGGTAAACTAAAAGGTTTTAAAATTTAAAGTATGTGTTCCATTGAATGGTTGTGAGTATAGTTATTTTGGTTAAATTCATTTTGTAAAGGTTTTATAATTTTTCCAATTTCTTTTTTTAGAGCTATTTGATCTTTTAGAACTTTAGCTTCAAGAGAATTTATAATTTTGCCTTTACCTTCTGTTGAGATTAGTTTACTAAGCCCATATACAATTTTGCCTTTGATTGAGATATATCTAAATACCCAAAGAGTTTCTTTTTCTGTTTGTAATTCTATTAAAGCCTTGGTATGATTTGATTAAAGTTCTTTTACTGTTCCGATTTCCTTTAAATAATCTATTAATTTTTTCATTTTAGTTTCTTTTTGAATAAATTTCTTCTTTTATATGCTGGTTCAAATTTAAAAAATTTGATAAGCCTCATCATTTTTTTATTATCATGATCAACATTGA
>JAPLZO010000014.1 GCA_026394995.1 Candidatus Woesearchaeota archaeon
CATGAATTGTATTAATTCCATACCCTTTGGCATTAAAATAAATAAAAAAGCAATTATTATAGCAATTGCTGCATTTGCTGATGCATTATCACCAAATAATTTTAATTTGCTTAAAATACCCCACATTACTACAAAAATAAATATTAAAACAATAACAGGCAACAAAAATTTCAAAATCTCGGGTTGTAATAATGTAGCCATTTATGGTTCTTTTTTACCTCCACCTTCACCTTTACTCATCCAAAATATAACTACTAGAAATATTGCTATAAAAATAATAACTGATATTGTCTGAGAGTCTATATTTGTTAACCAAGATGGTAAATTCCATCTATCTGATACACTACTTGCAAAAAAACTCCATCCAACAAATATTACAGATATGATGATAGCAGCAATAAGCCATCCTCCCGTAGCCCATTTGTGTTCACCGCCAACAAATATTCCTACTACTAACAAAAACATTATAATTACAATTAAAACTAAAGAAATATTTGGTAAAAAAGTATTAATTATTCCAACAATGCTTTGATTTTGTACTAATAATAAACCAATTACTAATGCAACAATAGCATCAATATTTTTTTTAGCTCCAAGTATTTTAGATTTATTTAATATTGCAAAAGATATAGCAAATATTAAAACAAAAGGTAAAAATACAGTAAAGCCACCTATATCTCTAAAACTATTAATTATATCATTAAAATTCATTTTATACCACCTTCACTTTTAAAACCCACAACATATCCTATTATGAGTACTAAGAATATTATAAGTATAATCGTTCCTATGATTGGTCCACTTTCAAAACCTGATGTAACAAAATTCCAAAATAAATCAAGCCACGACTCATTACTACCTTCTGATCTAATACTACTTAAAAATATTAATAATATTCCAATAAAAATAACTAAAATCAAAAACCATTTAAATATTTTATTTTCCTCAAAGTTAAATTGTTTGTCCCCCATAAAACTACCAGCCAACAACATAAAGCTTATCAAAATAACAAGAACTAAAGAAATTTTTGGCATAGCTTCTTTAATTATAGAAACAACATTTGATGCTGCTATAACAAAAAATGCTATAACAAAAGCAATCATAGCATCAACATTTTTTCTTGGGTATTTTTCACCTTTTATATTTTCTTCCCCAAACAATTTTGTTTTTTCTAATATAGCAAAAACTAAAGTAAATACCAAAAGAAATGGTAATATCACCTCAAAAAAGCCAAAGTCTTTTAAAAAATCTAAGGCTCTAACCAATGGACTACTCATAAAATTTTTAAATTAAATAGAATATATAAGTTTTGTGGTTTTTATATGACACTCTCGTCTTCTTCATAACTTGGTATGGCTGCTTTACTAATCACAACAACATCTCCAATAGCCTTAACAAATTGATGAGGAACTATAACACCTTTAGCACCACCTAAAACTTTAGTAAGAGAAGAATTCTTTGTAGCTTTTACTCTCCATCCATAAACTTTGTTGCTTGATAATACAGCTTCTTCAATATCACCAAAATAATCACCATTATCAGTAAATACTCTCATCCCATACATCTCATTTATTTTTTTTATCTTCAACATCTTTTTCCCCTCCAACTCTTTTAAATAAATAGGATATTCAACCTAAACCTATTTAAGTATATAAAGATTTTCTTTTTGGAATGTATACATACAAGAATCTAAATATTATTGGAACATCTCATATTGCAATACAAAGTATTAAAGAAGTTGAGCAAGTAATTTTAGATATTAAACCAAATATCGTAGCTCTCGAATTAGACCCAAAAAGATTCCAAAGTTTAATTCATAAGAAAAAAACAAAATTGAGATTAAGAGACATAGAAAAAGTTGGTTTTAAAGGTTTTTTGTTTAATGCTTTAGGAGCTTGGATAGAAAATAAATTAGGAAAATCTGTTGGTATTTTACCTGGATCTGAAATGAAAAAAGCAGTAGAAACAGCTTATAAAGTCAAAGCAGATTTAGCATTAATAGACCAGGATATAGAAATAACTTTAAAAAAATTATCTCAAACTTTAACCTGGAAAGAAAAATTTAGATTTTTAATAGATATCCTAAAAAGTTTATTTGCAACAAAGAAAAATAATATAAATATTGATTTAACAAAAGTTCCTGATGAAAAAATGATAAGTATATTAACTAATCAGGTTAAAAAAAGATATCCTTCTTTTTATAAAGTCTTAATAAAAGATCGTAATTTCTTTATGGCAAAAGCTTTATATAATTTAATGAACAAAGATACTAGTAAGACAATAGTTGCTGTTGTAGGTGCAGGTCACGAAAAAGATTTAATATCAATAATAAAAATCCATGACACAGTCTAACTTCACAAAACAAGAAATTAAACATATTATTTTAGCAATATTAGTAATCGGATTTGTTTTTGCTTTTGATGATAAACAAACAAAATTTTCTTTATCATATTGGATAGGGAACTTTATTATAGTAACTATATTAGTTACAATAGCCTATCTTACCAAAGCATTCATTCAAAAATATATTGCTAAAAGAATTGGTTGTCACACTGAGATTCAACCTTGGACATTAAAGAGATATGGTATCAGATTAGAAGCACATTTTCCAGTAAAGTTTTCAATAGGTGTAACAACTTTTACAGTTCAATATGTCCCTCTTGGTGTTATAGTACCTATTCTTATAACATTATTATCAAATGGTCAATTATTTTTTGCAACAACCTCAATACTATTTATAACAACAATGCCATCTTATAGAATTGGTAGAGAATTTAGACATCTAACAAATTATGAAACAGCTAAAGTCGCTGTCTCAGGCCCTTTTGTTAACATTTTACTAGCCCTAGTATTTAAATTACTTAACTTTAATAATAGCCCATTAATAGATGAGTTCATTCTAATTAATTCATGGATGGCCTTATCAAATATACTACCTATACCTCATTTTGATGGTGGAGAAGCTTATTCAGGTTCTAGACCCTTATTTGTACTAACTGTAGCATTTATATTAGCCTCATTAGTATTCCTAAACTACTTAAATATATTTATAACATTTATATTAGCTGTAGTAATAGCATTATTATCTCTATTATTATTTTATTATTATAGAGTCTATAAGTAATTAAGACGCTAAAGTAGCTAAACCTTTTTGACTTATCCAAATAACAAATAGCCAGGTTATAATATTATAACTTCCATATATCGCAAAAATCATAACTACTCCAGTAGCTATATCAAATATACTAACTAAATTAACAATAAAAATCAAGCCTTTTATGATCAAATAGATTGCAAAAAACCAAGCAATTGATGTAGCTATCTTAAATCTTAAGAGTATTAGAACTACTCCAGATAATACATCTAATACACCCAATAGTCTTAAAAACATAAAAAGCCTAGTATATAAAAACTTTATAAATATATCGAATATGGTATCTATAAAAAATTTTACTCCTAGATTGTATCAAGAATCTATATTAGCTACAGCAATTAAAAAGAATACTTTAGTTGTTTTACCCACAGGTTTAGGTAAAACCCATTTAAGTTTGCTTGTTGCTGTAAATAGATTAAAAAATTTTCCAAATTCTAAGATACTATTCTTAGCCCCAACAAAGCCTCTAGCAAACCAACATTTACAGACTTACAAAAAATTTTTAGATGTTGATAAAGAAAATTTAGTTTTGTTTACTGGGTTTGTAAAACCAGAACAACGTGAAAAATTATGGCAAAATTCTACATTGATCTTTTCAACACCCCAATGTATAGAAAATGATTTAGAGAGTAATAGAATAAATCTAAAAGATTTTACACTATTAATAATAGATGAGGCTCATAGATCTGTAAAAGAATATAGTTATGTTAATGTTGCTAAAGTCTACATGAAACAAGCTCAACTTCCAAAAATATTAGCATTAACAGCATCTCCAGGCGGGACTCATGAAAAAATAAAAGAAATTTGTAAAAATCTATTTATAGAAGCTATTGAAATTAGATCAGAACAAGATTTAGATGTTAAACCATATGTACAAGAGAAAAAAGTTGAATGGATTAATGTTGATCTTCCAGGTGAATTTAAAGAAATTTCTTCTTTGATTAAAAAAGTTTACCTTGAAAAATTAAAACATATAAAGAATTTTGGTTTTCAAAAACCTATAGGTTTGATTAATAGACGTGATTTAATTGGAATCCAATTTGCATTTCAAAAAAGGCTAAAACATCATGATCCAGCAGCATATTCTGGAATATCTCTAGTTGCTCAAGCAATTAAACTTAGTCATGCTATTGAATTGATACAAACACAAAGTGTAATTTCAGTTAAAAAATTTCTTGATAAACTAAAAATAGAAACAAGTAAAGCTTCTAAATCTATAGTAAATGATAGGGATATAATAAAAGCAATAGAATTAATTAAAAATTTAGATGAAAAAAAAGTAAAACATCCTAAGATGGAAAAACTATACCAAATTGCTCAACAAGAAATAAAACAAAATCCTAACTCTAAGATTATAATATTTGCTAATTTCAGAGACACTGTAAAAGAAATTGTAAATTTATTGAAACAAGATAAAGAGCTAAGACCTATACAATTAGTTGGACAAAAAGAGGGTGTAACTCAAAAAATACAAATAGAAACAATAAGACAATTTGAAAAAGGAGATTTTAATATTTTAGTTGGAACTAGTATCTCAGAAGAAGGCCTTGACATTTCAGGATCTTCAACCGCTATTTTCTATGAACCAATTGCAAGTGAAATTAGAAAGATTCAAAGAGCTGGTCGTGTTGGCCGTACAGAAAAAGGAAAAATAATTTTTTTAATAACCAGAGGTACAATGGACGAAGCATATTATTGGTCATCAAGAAAAAAAGAAGATACTATGAAAAAAACGATTCATAGTATTCAAAATAGATTAGAATCTCAAAATACTTTAGAGAATGTTAAAAATAATAGCTGATCATCGTGAAAGAAAATCTGGGATAATTAGAGAATTGGTAAAACATAAAGTTGAGGTTGAAGAACAACAATTAGTAACAGCCGATTTTGTAATTCAAACTAAGGATAATAATGATCAAATTAAAACTATTGGAATAGAACGTAAAACACAACAAGATCTTATTAATTCAATTATAGAAAAAAGATTAACACAACAATTAATAGTTCTAAAAGAAAATTTTGATATTCCAATATTAGTAATAGAAGGTTCTTATAATCTATACACAATAAGAAATTTTCACCCAAATGCAATACGCGGTATGCTAGCTTCTATTGCAATTGATTATCAAATACCAATTATATACACTAGAAACTACAGAGATACAGCCTTATTATTAATAGTTATAGCTAAACGTATGGAAAAATCTTATACAATGATAACTTTACTTAAAAAAAGAAAGCCATTAACATTAAAAGAGCAACAAGAATTGTTAATAGAAACATTACCAGGTGTTGGTCCCACTCTAGCTAAATCATTACTAAAAGAATTTAAAAGTGTAAAAAAAATAATGAATGCTTCTGAAGAAGAATTACAAGAAGCAGAAAAAATAGGTCCTAAAAAAGCTCGTGAAATTTATAAGGTTTTAAATTCTGATTATTAATTCAAACTTGATAATGATTGTTTTATCTTCTTAACCAAATACAACTACCTTTATACTCTTCAAAAAATTTTTCCATTACTTCTTTTTGCCAATCTTTAAATTTATAAGTTTTCATTTCACCAAAACAATATTGACATTTCTTAATTTCTTTGTTACCATAGTATAATATTCCACATTTTAAACATTCTAATTCAAGTCTTGGTTCTTGTTTTATTTGAGATTCCGATATTTTTTCTTTTAATGAATCACCAACAATATTATTTATAACCCTAGAAATATTGCTTTCTGGAATATTTTTTAAGTTCATCCCAAAAACTATAAATCAAAATTTAGTCTTTATAACCTTTTTGGAACTAAAAACTATATGTTACTAATACTGTATATACTGGCCCATCTTTTGTTAATTCACTTTTTATTAATTTAAAATCACTTATTTCAAATTCTTTTTTTTCAATATTAATACTTTTTATTTGTTGTAATAACATCTCTTTATTTTTAAGGGTCTTAACTCTACCCAAAGTTAGATGTGTATAGAATCTTTGTTCTTTAGGAAAATGATTTAATAACTCAGAATCAACTTTTTGTTGTAATTCAATTACATTTCCAGCAGGTTTCAAATCAATCCATATAACATGTATTCTTTGTTCATTAGGCAAAACACCTAAATTATCTAGACTGACCTTAAATTTTTTAAACTTAATTTTTCCTAATAATTCTTTTAATAATTCAACTCTTTTTTCAGAAACTTCATCTAGAAATTTTAAGGTTAAATGTAAATGTTTTTTAGCAACCCATTTTATTTTAGCATTTTCATTACCAATTTGTTGTTGAATATTAATTAAATATTCTTTTATTTCCTTTGGTAATTCAATAGCAATAAAAGTCCTCATTTGCTATAAGCTTCCTTAGAAAGATCTTTTAAAATTTTAATATTAGCTCTAATAGGTTTTAACATAGAATTAATCTCTTTTGCAACAGTATTTTTTAAATCTAAAGGATGTAAAGTTTTATTCAAATATGCTTTTTCTATTTCATTATAATTTTTAAATCTTAGATCCCCACCAAATTTTTTGTCTCTATTGACTATAAATTCCTCTTTATTATCTTGTTTAATAACCATTATAACATTTTTTAAAAAAGCTAACACACCATTATCTTCAATTTCACCAGCAACACAATAAGCATTATTAATTTTTCTGTTAATATTTTCCTCATCATCCAAAACATCTATTTTAGATTCTTCCACAGATGCACTCATTTTTTTACCAATCAAACCAGGTATTAATGGAGTCATGACCTCAATTCTTGGTCTATAACCAACTTTAGGATGATTTTCTCTTGCAAACATAAATATCTTTCTTTGATCAACACCCCCATATTGAATATCTACCCCCAAATATTCTTCATCCAACATCTGCATTATAGGATAGATTAATCCAGATAGTTTAGGATTATCACCAAACTTAACAACCTCTGCTGCAGCTCTTTTACAATCATTAACAGATGCAAATGTAGAAACTCTCAAAACATCATAAAAATATTTTTTATCTAATTCAAAATCAGATCCTTTTATCATCTCAAGATTTTTTACATCAGCACCAACACACTTAAACATTAAAGGTAATACCTTTTTATAATAATTATATCTTTTTTCTAAAACATCCCAGGGTGTGTTATCTAAAGCACCATGTAAATCAGCTAATAATAATTTAACTTTAAAACCTGCTTTTAAAAAATCAGCTAATTTTAAAACCCAAACAAAATAGCCAACATGAGGCTTCCCTGTTATAGCAGTTCCTAAATAAACTAATGGTTTTTTCTTTTCTTTTAATAATTTTAGTAATTCTTCATCAGTTATAATTTCTTCTGTATTTCTTTTTACTAATTTAAATTTCTCTTGAATATCCATAATCTCTTCTATTTATAATTAAAATATAAACTTATCGTTTAGAACTCTTCTGGTCTTATATTATATTTCTCAATATAATAAGGAATTATCTTGCGTGACATACCAATCATTCTTGCTGCTTTACTTTTATTTCCCCTACTTTCTCTAAGTGCTTTAACTACTAAGTCTCTTCTTATTTCTTTTAATGTTTCTTTTAATGTTTCTTTTAACATTTTTAATGGAATATTGTCAATTAATTTAATATTCAAAGAAGTATCTAATAATTCTTCAAAATAATCTTCATTCAATGTGGGTAATTCAGATATGTTAGATTGAGGAACACCTTCTGATATAATAACTCGTTTTATCAATGATTCCAATTCTCTTACATTACCCTTCCATTTGTGATTTGTTAATTTTTTTATAATATCAGGACTTATTTTAATATATCTACCAAATTCCTTTGAATAAAATTTTACAAAATGGTCAATTAATAACTGGATATCTTCAGGTCTTTCTCTAAGTGAAGGAGCTTCTATAGAAAAAATATTTAGTCTGTAAAATAAATCTTCTCTAAACTTACCCTCTCTAACTCTAAGTTTTAGGTCTCTATTTGTTGTTGTAATAACCCTTACATTAACACTTTCTTCATATTCATGACCTAATGGAGATATTTTTCCATACTCAACAGCTCTTAATATTTTCGATTGAAGTGATAAATCCATATCTCCTATTTCATCAAGTAATAGTATACCTAAATTAGCTGCTTTAAATTTGCCTTTACGATCTGCAACAGCCCCAGTAAATGCTCCTTTTTTATACCCAAATAATTCTGCTTCTAATAGATCTTTTGGTATAGCAGTACAGTTTACAATTATGTATGGATTTTTTCTTGGGCTTTTTTCAACAATAGCATCTGCCACTAATTGTTTTCCAGTTCCAGTTTCTCCTGTTATAAGAACTGTTACATCTAAAGGTGCAACTTTGGATATTTGTTCATAAACCTTTCGCATAGCTGGTGAACTACCAATCATTCCATAAGTACTATTTGGTCCATCTCCAATTGCTGGCTTTAGTAATGTCATTTTCATACTGGTTTAAATTTTAATTATTTAAATGTTTCTATATTTTTCTACTTTTGAGTAATTACTGTAGAATTTATTGTCTAAAATTGTGTTGATATAAACTTATCGTTTAATTGTTAGCTAATTGTTGCATGATTGTTATATAACAATTCTATTAGAAAGCTTTTTAAAAATATTTAAGAATCCATATATAAAATTTCCTATTATAGGAGCTTTGGCTATAAACTCAAAATTAACCATAAACTAATTTTTTATATTATTATTAAGAACTTAAATTTAATTCAACCCAAACTAAATAATGGTCTGAAACTCCGTCTACAATTCCTTCTTTATAGATCCCATAATTAGAATATTCAGAATAAGCATCATTGTTTAAGATGATTCTATCATAAGCACAGTCTGTAGAGGCTACTGTAGTGTCATCGGTATCTTTTATTATCCAGTTCCAAGAACTAAAATAATGTTCTACAGAGGGATTATAATATGAACAATCGGCGTTTAAGTCTCCTAAAACAATTACATTCCCACTCGATTTAACTGCACCTTCTAAAGAAGCAATTTCTTGCGGAGCATCATCAGGCTTTGTGTGAATATTATAAACCGTTAATTCGTAGTCGTCCACATTAAAAGTTACTTCAATGGGTGGTCTTTCCCACCTATCTTGACTATTTGGATTAAAGTCTTTTAGCTCCAATATTGAAATTCCTTTCTTATATATAATTCCGTATTGTTCCTTGCTTGTGCTTCTTCCTGCTCTGCTTTTTCAATATCTTCTTTTTCTTTCTTTCTAATTATTTCCATGAATAGTTTAATATCTATAGTAGGGTTACTTGTATTTGCATTAGCACTTGTAATAAATGTTGCTTTTCCAAACTTCATTTTATAAATTCTTATCAAAATATTTAAAAGTTGGCGGAGTTTATTGAAAGAAGGTTTTTTATCTACCATATCCTCAAGTTTTGTAAATATGTTCCCAATTTCTATAAGCATATCTTCGGGTTTATTGCCTCCAAGAGCTTTGAATTGCCTGATTATATTTTTTCTTATGTTCAGCTCTATTTTGCATGCAGACCCTTTTTTATAAAATGGGCATTCTTCTTTTTTTTCGCATTCATCACACTTAGTTATAGGAATGCTTGCATATCTTCCTGTCTTAATTGGATTTAATCGACATGATAATGTCTTTCTTCCTGACTTTGCCAACCCACCTTTTCGAGCTATATCCCTACGTTCTTCTGGTGGCAAACGGGCAAATCCCCCCTTATTTTTTTCAAAAAAAAGTAGGTAGATTGTACAAAGATTTTACGACTCTATTTTTATTTAGCATAAACAATAAATAAAGTTGGCTTAAATAAAGATTTAGGTGGAAAAGTAGAGGTGTTGTTTCATGGCTAAAAAACGAAAATTCTTATATAATTTGATATATAAAATAAAAAGAAAAATTATTTCTTTTTACATATATGTTTAACTGAATATAATGTAGCCAATCCAAATAGAATAAGAATTATTCTAGGTAATATGTCTACAATATTGCCAAAAGTTGCATATACAAATTCATAACTAAATAATGCAACAGAAAGCCAATTTAAACCTGCTATTATAGCTAATATGCATACAATCCAATCTAAAACACTCTTCTTCATTTATTCACCTCCCTTATTAATTCAAATCATTTTCTACTTATAAATTTATTCCCTTTAATGTAAAATCTTAATTTTTTAGGTAAATCTCTTTTAACACCAATTCTAAATGTATTTTCAATTTCAAAATCTTCTTTATTATCTTCTATCCATAATTCTTTATTATCATAAATATTTTTCTTATGAAGATTTTTATCAATTTTTAATGCTTTTGTTAACAATCCAGGTCCATTAGTCTTTCCTTTAAAATTTAAAGGTTCTAATGCCCTTAATAAAACAGCTTCTGCTTTTCCTTTTTTATTTGTAACAAAATTAATTAACCAATTATTATGAACTCCATAAACTAAAATAGTTCCTTCTTTATCTTTCATAGTTTCTCTTAAATCTCCATTTTGTCTTGCTCTTGAAGCAGGATCATTTTCATCATAATAAGCTTCTGTTTCAACAATTTTAGCTTTTAGAATTTTATTATTTATTTTTCTAACTAAAATTTTTCCTAATAAATCTCTAGCTACTTGTTCAGCATCTCTTAAGAAAAAAGTTTTATTTAATTTCATTAATAACCTCATTTATTCAAAGATCTTTAAAATTTTTAATAGCTGATATAATTGAAAATATAAGTAAAGAAAATAAACCTATGATTAATGATAATGATTGCTCTCTCTTTGTAAAGTACTGTTCTTCAGTAAGGATCCTTTCAGGAGGATAAATCCAAAGGCTAGATACCTTGACTAAATTATTATTAGTATCAATAAAATTAAATTGAATTAAAGCTTGATCAAAAGTTTCATTGATATAGACCAAAAAATTAAAAAATTGTGTTAAATTTTGGATTGAGTTATTATTTATTGGTATCTGTTTGGTGTATTGTGAATCATCTTTTAAAAAATATGTTAAGTCTATTTCATGTAAATAAAAAGTATAGTTCTCTTTATAAGTAATATTAACATGACAGGTTATATCTTTATTTAATATATAATCTCTTTCACCTCTTTCATTAAAGCACATCACCCATAAAGGAATATTAGTATTATTATAAAATAGATTTCTAGATTGATCACTAATAGCTAAATAGCCTTTTATAGGTAGAGGATAATTTGTATAATTATTGTATATATTAAATACAAGTGGTATTAATGTTAAAATCAATGATATTGCTAAAATGTTCCAAAAGTTTAGTTTACTAGTGAGTTTGTTATATAAAAAACCTTTTGAGATGTAAACTTTTAAAAAATAAAAGACTGAAAATAGAA
>JAPLZO010000053.1 GCA_026394995.1 Candidatus Woesearchaeota archaeon
TAGAAGAGTTCAGAATGGAGACAAAGAAATTTTAATGAATGGTGATGGTAAACAAGAAGTTGTAAAAGTTAACATGAATATATACACAATAAGGGCATTTACAGGCCACTCAGATAGGAATGAATTAATTAGATTTATCTATGATGTTGATCCTAAACCTAAAAAGGTTATTGTTAATCATGGTGAATCATCTAAATGTCTAGAACTAGCTTCAACAATCCACAAAACCCAAAAAATAGAAACAGTTGCTCCTAAAAATCTCGAAGCTGTTAGAATAAAATAGATTTCTTTGTATCTTATTAGTAGTAACATAATAGAAAGCTTTATATATTAGAAATGCCTACTTAAAAGTAACAAAAAAGGAGGCATTTCAAAATGGAACAAAAAAATCCTACTCAAATAAAATTTTATAAACAACCTGAAATCAAAAGAGATTCAGCATTAACAGCTGCTTTCTCACAAATAGATTACGAAATAAATAGAGATGGTACAGTTCAACATTTAAAAAGTAACCTAGCTCAAAAAGTAAATCAATTATACTTTAAATAAAATGAAAAAATTTTTTTATTTTTTTATATCTATCTTTTTAATAATTCTTTCTACTTTGACTTATAGCATATTAAATGATACTATTTTTAATGAAAGATTATCATCTAATGATTACATTAAAGATTCTCAAATAGAAATCCAAGATGATAAAATAATAATTCATGTTAAAGACGCTTCTTTAGCATATTATGCTGATACTCATTCAATGGATCCTATAATAAATAGCAATGCAAATGGTCTTGAAATAATACCAAGAATAGAACAAGATATTAAAATAGGAGATATTATTGCTTATCAAGATTCAAATGATTTAATAGTTCATCGTGTTATCAAAATTTCTAAAGATAATCAAGGAACTTATTACACTTTAAAAGGTGATAATAACACTTTACAAGATCCTACAAAAGTGAGATTTTACCAAATAAAATACAAATTAATAGGAGTACTTTATTAAAATGGCACAAGAAAATTTAAAAAAATTTATAGAAGAAGAAATGAAATATAAAAATCAAGATTATAGATTAGGACAAGATGAAAAGATAGCTCTTGATATTATTTATGAAAGATCAAAAATCCCTGAAGAAAAGAGATCTAAATTAACACAAGAAATAACACAAGAAATAATATCTAATATCTACCAAGGTGCTGTTAATGGTTTAAAAGATAGAATTAACAATATATTAGCAACTAATTATATTTTGATAGAACGTGATGAATCACAAGGTAAATCTTCTCCTACTCTAAATGAAACCAAAAAAGCAATTTTAAAAATAAAGGCAATAGCAGATCGATTTTCTGCAAACAGAAACTTAACAATAGATTATCATGTACAAGGTACTCCAACATTAAAACTAACTGATATTTTAAAAAAAGAAGGTCTCTAAAATGAACACTAATAATTATTTTATGTGTACATCTTGTGGTGTTTTATTTGTTAGCAACACTGATAAATTACCAAAAAGTTTAGTATGTACTTGTAAAGGTAAAGATTTTAAAGTAGTTAAAGACTTCTAATATTATCCTGAAAAACCATGGAATACTAGTAAAAACCATGGAAAAACCAAAAGATTTATATATTAGATACTACTATTAAATAGTATCAAAAATGACTAATAATCATTGTTTGACCCTTTAAATTGTGATTTAAATGAATATAAAAAAACAAAAATAGAGGAAAAAATGGACGAAAATAATTATATGGTTGATTATGGAATATGCACAGGTGTAATTAATTACATATATAATAAAGTTTTTACAAGATCCCATTTCTATAAAGATGGAAAACAACACTGTTATAGCTCAGATGGTTTATGTCCTGAATGTTTTGAAATTAATGAAAAATTTAGAGCTCAAAGAAAAATAACAAAATTAGAAGAAAAATCAAACGAACAAAAAAGACTTGATCTTTTAAAAGTGTTTGATATTTTAAATATGATTGAGAGTTAAAAAAATGAATAATCAAAACGATAATACAAAATATGTACCTCATCAAAAGAAAGAGGATAATTTAGATATTTTCAATACTCTACATTCTTTAGATATTTTTAATACTCTACATTCTGAAAAAATAGATTCTATAAAAGACACCTTAAAAGAAATAGAATTGTTAATACAACAAAGAGAGCAATTAACTCTAGATTTATTCAAAGATATTGATAAAGTAAAAACTTCTATTGATAATATAGTCTTACAATTAGGAAATCAAACTAATTTAAAAGAACAAATGATGTTAAAACAAAAACAAATTGAAATAGAGGAATTCAGATTGCAAGAAAAAGTAAATGCATGGCGTGATATAGCTTTACTAAAAAAAGAACTTCGTGATAGAGTTAAAGAAGTTAAAGATCGTGAATCAAGAGTTGATATTCTTGATAAAATTCTAGAAGAGGATGTACTATAAAATGCAACATCAATTATCAGTTGAGGAAATTTGTAATAAATTAAAACCAATTTTTGGTAAAAAGATTGATTTAATATATTTAAAATATAGATTAGCTGATAGTCCTGAAAAAAAAATAGAAATAGAACAAGCATTAAACGCTTTATATCATAAACAATTTCAAAATCTATTAACAGAAAGAGTTTTACTTGACCCTCCAATACAAGAGGTTATTTCAGGGGAATATCCTATTGGTACAGTTATGTATGCAAATAAAGAACTTTATCCATTTTGCTTAAGAGAACAAGATTTCATAAGACATATCTGTATTTCCGGAATGACAGGATCTGGAAAAACAATGTTAGCATTTCAAATAGTTTCTAACTTTATCAAAAAAAATAAACCATTTATTATATTTGACTGGAAAAAAAGCTTTAGACCTTTAATGTTATTAGATGAAAAAATATCTTTATTTACAATTGGAAATGAAAGTGTTTCTAACTTATTCAAAATTAACATAAATATTCCTCCAAAAGGAGTAAACCCTCAAGAATGGCTTAATACATTATGTGATTTAATAACAGAATCTTTTTATGTTAGTTATGGAACTAATAAATTATTAACAGAAACTTTATATGAAGCTTTTAGAGAGTTTAAAGTTTTTGAAGGTTCTAATAATTATCCAACTTGGTATCAAATTAAGGATAGATTAGAAGATAAATTAGAAGCTTTAAAAGGTAGAAAATCTAGAGAAAGTGAATGGTTAATATCTGCATTAAGAGTAGCACATGGTTTAACTTTTGGTTCATTTGGAGAATCTATTAATTATAAAGGTAAAGATGCTACAACAATAGATGCTTTATTAGATAAACAAGTAATCTTTGAACTTAATTCATTAGATAACCTAGAAAAGAAATTCTTTTGTGAATTTTTATTAACTTTTATTTATAAATTAAAAAAAGTTAACCAATTAGGTATATTAGAACAATTCAATCAAGCAATAATTGTAGACGAAGCACATAACATATTTTTAAAAGATAGACCACATTTTATTAAAGAATCTATCCCAGATATGATATATAGAGAAATAAGAGAATATGGTGTTTCTTTAATTTGTTTAGATCAACACATTTCTAAACTATCTGAAACAGTAGTAGGAAATTCAGCTTGTCATATAGCATTCCAACAAATGTTATCACAGGATGTTTATACAATATCTAGTTTAATGCAAATCGAGAATAAAAGATACTTCTCAATGTTGCCAGTAGGTGAAGCTATTGTAAAATTAGCTGATAGACATTATCAACCATTTTTAATAAAAGCACCATTTTTGGAGTTAAAAAACAAACCAGTTTCAGATGATTATGTAAAGCAAAAAATGTTAGATAGATTTACTTATAGAGATGTTCCTCATATAAGTGCAAAGGAAAAAATACAAGAAGCATTTCATGCAACAAGTATAGAACCATCTGAAAAATTTTTAACATCTTACATTAATGAAGCTTTAGTTACATACATTTCTGAAAATTCACAGAAAGGATTTACTTTAAATAAAATAAAAGACAAATTATTGCAAACTGGTTATAGTGAAATTGATATTTATAATGCTGCAATCGAAGCACAAAAATCAACTTCAATAATTTTAGATAAATTTAATGATAAAAATCAAAACATTGTAAAAAATGTTCCTAAAATTGTTAATGAAAATATAATTTCAGATCAAATTAATGATATTTATAAATTAAACAAACAAGAAATAAATTTTTTACAGGCTATTGCCAATAATACTACCAACTGTGGTATTACATACATCTACAAACAACTTAACTTAAGTATGAGAAAAGGTAACAAAATTAAAGATAAAATGATTGATAGTGATTACATTATATTAGAAGAGATTAGACATGATGCTGGTTGGGTTAAAACACCTAGACTAACACAAAAAGGTTTAAGCTTATTAAGAAAAATATAAGTGGAAAACCCTGAAAAAACTATACTTAAGCTAAAAATAATTAGATACTTCTATTCAATTCTATAATTTTTAATTGAAAAGGCTGAAAAAACCTGGAAAACCTATTCTAAAAATAATTAAAGAAAGGAGAGGTTTATTATGGATATAAATAAAATGTATCTATTAATTCTAATAGGAAAAGAGTATTGGTCTTGCACTTTGCATAGTGCAAAAAAAGGTTTGTTTGATTGGTCTGGCGGTAGAATTATAATTGATCGTTTAACAAAAGCAAATCCATGGACTGTTGATATCAAAGTTGTGGATTCTGCTGAACTTGAGTTAATAGAAAAAACATATACAAAAATTGAATAAAAAATATTTTTAGAAAGGGGATAATTATGGACAGATTAAGAAGCATTGGTTTGTTTTTAATTCTCTGTTTTGTAACATTCTTGGCATTCGCTATTGTAGGCAGGCATTACACATTACATCGCCTTGATATTGGAGATGTTATGCTGATTGTCATGGGCTGCTTTTGTATCTATGGTGTAAGACTTTTAAGATTCTAAATCTCAAAAAATAAAACCGAAAGGAGCCTTTATGAAAAATCTTACAACAATATTATTATTATCTTTAATTCTCATTGTATTTCTGGTGGTGGTTCTTCCTTTGTACAATGGAATCTCGCACACATTCAACAACATTTCCACTGCATTGAAAGCTATTGTTCCATGATCATTAAAAAATAAAAAATCAAAGATGTGAATAATTATTGGCTAAGGTATTAAGATAACTAGTGATTAACATTTGACTCTAACAAAAAATAAAGGAGAATAATACCATGAAAAAAATTACATTGCTGTCAATTATTTTGAGTATTATCATTTTTACAATGTCCCAAGCAAATGCAAAACAATTCACAATCATTTGCAGCAACCACACAAATCTATCTTGGAAAGTTTGTAGTGATCAAGCTTATATTCCCTGTAAAGAAGAGTACAATATACCACCCGACGTTAAATATGTTTTTAACTATAATGCTGACTCGATAGAGCATGTTAATCTGTATGCTGTTCTTGACGGAAACAAAATTGTACCATTACAACCAAACAAATTAAAATATGATGGTCGTAACTACTATTTTGATGTCTACCTTGACACACCAACGAAATCCCCTTCTGATGTTGTAAGGGAGTTTTTTAAAACTTTTAAAGACAAAAAATTAGAGGTTCTATTAAGAGAATACTTTTCGGACTCAATTTCAGAGTTCGAAAAGCTACCTCCTGACAAAAAGGTATACATTAACAAAGTATGGACTGGAATTAGGAGTAATCTAGATAAGATTGAGATTATGAAAGAAGAAATAAACGATGACAAAGCAACTGTGTATTGTAAGGTTTATCTTAAAGATGGAAGAGCCTATGAGGGTGAAGATGTGTTGGTAAGAAAAGACAACAACTGGAAATTAAGACATCGCAAATTTTCTATAAATGAGGAACTTCTTCCCAAAAATTTCAAACTAAACTAAAAAGAAAAGGAGAAAGACTATGAAAACATTAAAAGGTTTTTTGGCAGTATTGGCAGTGGTTGTTATGGTCGCATTGTGTGGCACCGCTCTGGCTTCAGATTGGGCAGATGCGGAAAAATATTTCATGCCTGCGTTTTGGCTAACTTCTGGTGGGCCAAGTGCTTTTAAGGATATTGCAGGAAACGCATTGCTCGGAGGAAACCACGACTCGATGGATTTCGTTCTTAGCAGGCCCATTTGTACGGATAATGGCATGGTCACCATGGAAGAAACTTTCAAAAGTGCATTGGGGGCTAAATGATCCAATCGGTAACCGAATCTCAGAATACAATGCTCTGGATAAAGATTATTGTTCAGAGGGGATAAGGGAACCAGCGGTTTTAGTTGGACAAAATGTGTGGACGTTGGTAGAGGCACTTTCTGTCCTAGAGAACGAATTTTGGGACGGAACAGCAAAAGTTTGGAACGGAACCATTCTCCACTTAGTGGAAAATGAACCAAACGGCAACAAGATTGATTATTGGTTGCTGTTTGGAAAAGGGTTGATTAGGATAAGAATAACAGCCGGGGATTATATCTGGCTGGAATCAGGGGCTTATTAA
>JAPLZO010000043.1 GCA_026394995.1 Candidatus Woesearchaeota archaeon
AGCTCTATCTTTTATATTTGCAATACAAGAGTATCAACCAGCATCATTTTACTTATTAGATGAAGTAGATGCAGCATTAGATAAAAGAAACTCAGAGATGTTGTCTAGATTAATAAATAAATATGCACAAAAAGCTCAATATATTTTAATATCACATAATGATTCCATTATTTCAGAAGCCAATCAAATTTATGGTGTCAGCATGCAACAAAATGGTGTTTCTAAAGTTGTTAGTCTAAAAATTTAAGGTAAAATTCTATATTTAGTATTACTCAATGTCCATTCACCAAATAATAAGAATAGTGCTAGTAGCATTAATAAAAATGATAGATTAAATGATAATTTTGTTTCTTTTGTTGTAGCCAAACTTTTAAAAACATCTTTTAGCTCTTCATTTGTTACAGCTCTATGATAACTACCTTGAGTTGTATCAGCAATATATTTTAAAGTATCTTCATCTAGATTAGATATTATATTCAATTCTTTTAAAAACTTACCACCTTCTTGTGTCCCAATACCAATAGTATGAATAACAATTTTTTCTTTACCTATACTTTTTAACGCTTCTTGAGGATTTATACCAATATTATTTTGACCATCTGTTAATAATATTATTATTTTAGATCTTGTACCTGCTAACAATAAATTAGAACTAGTAATAATAGCTTCTCCAATTGCAGTTCCACCAGCAGTTTCAACTTCTAAATTTTTAATAATATCTTTAGCATTACTTAAATCATCACTTAATTCTTGTTTTACAATTGGCACTCCAGAAAAAGATACTATTCCTACTCTAGAATTTCCTTTTAAAGAATCAATAAATAATAAAGCTGCATTTTTAGCTGCTTCTAACCTATTAGGTTGATAATCATCAGCCAACATACTACCAGATGCATCTATAGCTAAAACATAATCAAAATCACTTGCTTCTCCCTGATAATATAAAACAGGGCTAGTAACTGCTAATATAACCAATATTACTATAATTAATCTAACAATTAATTGCCCATAATTTCTAGGTAAAACTTTACCTCCTGTAACACGTTCTATAGCTTCATAATTAGCAAATCTTAATGCTCTTTTTCTTGTATGTTTTAATGTCCAAAAATGAGCCATTACCAAAATAGGTAAGCTTAATAAAAACCACAAATAAATTTTATCTGTAAAAATTAGCTCCATCTTCTCTCTCTCAATCTAAATAATCTTACTAATTCAGGTATAAAATCTTGGTCAGTTTCCAAAGCTAAAAAATCAATATCGCTTTTAATAAAAAAATTTTTTAAATAATCTTCTTGTTGCCTTACATAAGTTTCATATTGCTGTCTTATTTCTTTAGGATCAATTAATAATTGCCTACTAGACAAGCTATCTCCTAAAATAATTTCACCAACATTATCAGGCAAATGCCTATCTCGAGGGTCTCTTATCATTATACAAATAACATCAAATTTTTTAGATATAATTTTCATATGTTCTTCCCATTCTGGATCTAATTCAATAAAATCTGATATTATTATTACTAAAGATCTTTTCTTTAAAAATTTCATTACAAAATCAAGTGCAGAACTTAAATTGTAACCATCACCGTATAGACTTAAATTTGATAATAATTTTAAAAATGCTTGAAATTGTCTTAACCCAGAACCTGGAGGTAAACTTCCACGTATTCTATCATTAAATAAAGCTAATCCTATATTATCATTACTAGCTATTCCTACATATCCTAATGTAGCAACTAAATCATTAACATATTCATATTTTAATTTATCAATAGAACCAAATATCATTTTAGAACTAATATCAACTAAAAAAAATATATTCAAATTTCTTTCTTCAACAAATTCCTTAACTAATAACTTATTAGATCTTGCACTTGCTTTCCAATCAATTAACCTTACATCATCATTTGATGTATACTCTCTATAACCATCAAACTCCAAACCCCTACCTCTAAAAACACTCATATAATTCCCCAAAAAAATAGAATCAACTAATTTTCTTGTTATTATTTTTAATCTTTTAATTAGATTTGTGTCAACTTTTAATTCTTGCATTTTATGGAATTGGTATTTTTGATAAAATTTCAGAAATTATCATATCTGATGTTATACCTTCAACCTGTCCTTCATAATTTAATAATATCCTATGTCTTAAAACTTCATGAGCAATTTCTTTAACATCTTGAGGTGTAACATAAAATCTACCTTTTAATATTGCATTAGCTTTACTACCTATATATAAACCAATAGATGCTCTTGGACTACCACCCCAACTTATGTATTTACCATACTTCAAATTATATTCATTTGGTCTTCTTGTAACATTAATCAGTTTTACTATATACTCTTTAATATCATCATTAACATAAACCTTTTTAACAAAATTTTGCATTTCAATTATTTTTTTCCCAGAAATTACTTCTTTTAGATTATAATCTTCAAAATCCTTTATTGTAATATTTTTTTCTAAAATATCTTTTTCTTCTTTTTCTTTAGGATAATCAATTAATAATTTAAATAAAAATCTATCAAGTTGGGCTTCTGGTAAAGAATAAACTCCTAGTGTCTCAATTGGGTTTAATGTAGCTAATACGAAAAATGGTTTTGGTAGTATCATAGTTTTACCACCTATTGTAACCTGTCTTTCTTGCATTGATTCAATTAAAGCTGATTGTACTTTCTGAGGACTTCTGTTAATTTCATCAGCTAATATAAAATTAGTAAATATTGGTCCCTTAATAATAGAAAATCCTTTTTCTTTTGTATAAATAGTCATACCTAGAATATCTGTTGGTAATAAGTCTACTGTAAACTGTATTCTTTTGAAATCACAACCACTAATAGTAGCCAATGACTTGATTATTAAAGTTTTAGCTAATCCAGGAATACCCTCAACCAAAACATGGCCCTTTGATAACATAGCTCTTAATAACCCATCTATAACAGATTCTTGTCCAACTATAACTTTAGACATCTCTTTTTTAAAATTATTAAGAATTTCTCTATATTCATCTATCTTTATCTTCGCCTCTTTATCCCCATGCATATTTAGAATATAAAATTAACCTATATATATATTTTACTACCATCTAAGAACGGAAAGTTTTATATAGTAGCTATACTTAATGCTCCGTATGACTACCCACAATATAAAGAAGGGTAACATTAAATTAACGCTTTCTATAGATAAAAAAATTCTTTCTGATTTCAAAAAATATTGTGAAGAAGAAGGCATCATAATTTCCAAACAGATAGAAAAATTCATGAGGTCAAAGCTTAATGAAAAATAACATTAAGTTCAGAATAGCTGTAATAATGTTTTTAGTACTTTTAGCTATTTTAATACCTAAATTGATATATGCTCAAGAAGAACCATCTGACACAATTAAGGTATCATTTCATTATTTAGGTCAAAATATTTCAACAGAAATTGACTTAAAGAGATTCTTTGCAGCAACAAAATTAGAAAAGATATATTATGATTATGAGCCTAATGATAATATTATTATATCTATTGATCAAGACACAGGTGTAGCAACTTTATTGCCTAAACCTGGTTTTAAGGGTACAGAAATAGTTACATTTAAAGCTAAAAATGCAGAAACTATGAAGACAAATAGAACAAGGTCTCAATTTGAAGAAGGCACTAAAAAATCAGGTTTTGAAGAATTTAAAAAGAATATACTAAAAAATCTAAAATTAGATCCTATATTAAAAAGAGTAGATGATTTCTTAGATATAATTGACCAAAAAACATCTGGAATATTATTACCAATACGAGCATCTTTAAAAAAAGATAATCTAGAAGTAAATATAGCAAATCAAGTTTTCTTAAGATTTAATAAGAATGGTACAAATCCACAATTCTCTATAAAGATTAACACATTAACAGTTCCCTTAAATGAAACCTTAACAGCAACATGTTCAGATGGTGTTCAAAATCAAGATGAAAAAGGTGTTGATTGTGGTGGTCCATGTGAAACACAATGTACAAATGAAGAGCCTAAAAATATTGAAACTCCTAAAAAAGATTATTTACCAATTATATTTTTCACTTTATTAATTGTATTAGTAATAATTGCATTAACAGTATTATCCATCAAAAGTGAAAAAATTAAGTCTATATTCAAAGAAAAATTTAGATTTAAAAAATATAAGGTTTCAAAATCAGTGAATATAAAGGATATACCTCAGGTTAGTGAAGGAAAAATTGATCTTAAAAAATTATTTGGAATTGAATTAATACAGAGAATTGATTACTTAGATACAATAAAATCAAAAATGTCAAATAAAGAATTAATAAAAGAATTATCTAAGATTATGAAATATTTCCTTGGAAAATTCTTTAATATTAGATATCAGTTTACATTAGATGAATTAAGAAATGAATTGGATGGAATTAAAATAAAAAATAAAGAGGGTATTATATTATTACTAGAAGATTTATCAGAAATAGAATATAGTCCAAAAGAGCCAGAAATTAAAACAGTATTAGATTTAACGCAAAGATCTAAGAATATAATAGGTGAACTATCCAATTTAACACCTATAAAAATAAAAGAGATAAAACCTATGACACCAATAAAAGTAAAGGAACATTACATAACACCTCATATAAAGGAACCTAAGATATTACAACAAAAAGAATTTGAAGAAAATTTCCATAAACAAGTTTCTAGCATATACCAGCATATAAAAGAGAAGAACTATGATCAAGCATTAACACGTTATCAACAATTACATAAAAAGAAAAATTAAGGTTTATATATGTCTTGTTGAGCTTTTTTATGTAAAGCTAATATTTGATGATAAATTTTCCTTTTATCTTTATTATTTAATTTATCATATAAGCTCATAATATCATTATATAATACTTCAGCACCTCTAAAGTCTCTTGTATTAATTAGATATTCCAATCTAGGTAATAAATTGTTTATTTGTTCTAATTCATCATATCTTGATTGAACCTCTCTTAATGAAATCTTACCTTCTTTTATAATAGGCTCTTCTTTATGTACTGTCTTATATATCCTATAACTAATAAAAATAATAAATAATACTAATATCCCAATTATTCCAATTAACCACCAATTTAATTGAGATTTCTCAATTTTTTCTTTCTTTGCTAATAAATCTTTACAAGATTGTAAAGCTAAATCAATAGTACTCGAAGCTTCAGCATATTTTTTATTGTAGAAATAGTCTTCAGCTTGTACAATCATATCATTAAATACACTACATTCTTTATTTTTATTAAAGAATTCTTTAGTAAGATCAATTTTAGATTTTATAACAGATTCTTGTATTAATAACTCTAAAACAACATCTAAATATAAAGTTGTATATTTACTCAATCTAGGATCATCAACCTTAGCCATTACTTTAATTGTATATCTACCCTGAGATAATTCATAAGAACTTAAAGTTAAATCTAGGTTCTCATATTGACCCGCTCTCAAAAATGGTATTTTATCTTCACTAAGTTTCATACTTAAATTCTGGGCATTACTTTCAGTGCTCATGCTAATACCCGTTAAATCGACATCACCATTATTTCTTATAGTAATGGGTACTATAGTAGTATCTGTTGATAATATTGATATAATAGAAGGTACTATTATTTCCAAAGATGCTATTCTTTCTCTTACTTTTCTACCTCCACCACCTCCTCCACCACCAGAACTAGGACTACTAATAGTAGGTACTGTATAATTAACAGTCAAATTCCAAGTTCTAGAATAACCTTCTCTACTTATATTATCAGTACAATTAACACTCCAATTATAAACACTATTTGGTAATGTCACATTAAATGTTTGATTAATAATTCTTGTTAAGTTATAACTTGTAACATTTATATTATTGTTTATAATTAAACTACAATTATTGATACTATTATTCACATTACTAGTAACATTATATGTAAAGTTAACCGAATTAGATATAGACCATACAGAATCATTAAATGGATGTATCAATTGAACTATAGGTTTTCCAAGACTAACATTAAAAGTCCAATTTTCAGGATAAAAATTAAATGCTTTAGCAGTATCATATACTCTACAATTCCATTTTACATCAACACCCTCAGCTATATCAGTAACAGTATATGTGCTCTCATTATTAATACCACTAAAATTAACCGAGTATTTTGGACCCCACACACCATCTAAATCATTATAAAATGTTATATTAAATAAATCTCCATCTACATCATTTGCACTACAATTGAATATAACAGTACCATCATCATCTGTACTTGCATTAGCAGGACTGTTTAGAGTAACATTTGGAAGTACATTTGTTATATTAAACCAAATAGTATAATTAGTAGCATCTATTCCATCAGATGCTTGTATTGTACAATTAGCATCAAAAATATTACTATAATTATATTGTGCAGGTGTAAAATCTAAATGGTTACCATCAGCATTAATCCCACAATTAACTCTATTAATATTTTTATCTACAACACTATAAATTAAATCAGTACTCTTATTTTCTACATCTCTAGCATAATCACTTAAATTATAAGTACTATTAAGACCTAAATCATGTAATGCTGTTATATTAAATGCTAACCAATATGGTGCATCATTTACACTTAAAACATCTATTGTAATATTAATTAATCCACCTGCTTCTGTATCATTTACTCTTATTGTACAATTAACACTTCCTGTAAAATTAGCATAAGGTGTTAATGTTAAATTACCACTTGTTATATTAGTTGTACCACAATCTACTGCTGATAAATTTTCTTCTACTATTTCAAAGTATAAAAGATCATGTTCTATATCATATGCATATCTCTTTAATGTGACATTAGTTATATTTAATGGTTCATCTTCCCAGATTGTTTGATTAGCTATAGTATGGTTCCACCAAGGTAAATCATTAACAGGTGTTATATTAAATGTTATATTTTGAGATGCTTTAGCACCAGCTGTATCTGTTAATGTAAAATTAATAGTTGTTTCTCCAGATTGGTTAGCAGCTGGTTCAAATGTTACAACATCTGTTGAATTATCTATTGTAATTGTAACAAGAGATAAATTATAACCAGTAGTTGTCCAATTAAGAGCTTGTCTATTAGTTAGATTATTATTCATATCCTCTACATCATGAGCATAATCTGTTAAGTTTAAAGTTAAGATAGTATCTTCAAGTGTTGTCTGATTAGGTATTATTGGATGTATCCAAGGAATTTGATTTATCCATAAAACATCTATTGTAACATTAATTAATCCACCTGCTTCTGTATCATTTACTCTTATTGTACAATTAACACTTCCTGTAAAATTACCTGCTGGTAATAAAGTTAAATTATTTCCACTAACACCACAATCAACTGCACTTAGATTTTCTTCCATAATTTCAAAATACAACGTATTTCTTTCTACATCACCAGCATAATTTCTTAAATCTAAAGAAATATTTAATGGTTCATTCTCCCAAATCGTCCTATTTTGTATTGTTGCATTCCACCATGGTAAATCATTAACAGGTGTTACATTTACAGTTGTAACACCTGTTCCATTATTAAAACTTGTATCTGTTATATTAACTCTAACATTTGATATTCCACTCATATTAGCAGCAGGCATACCACAATCAACATATCTATTTCCATTAATAGAACAATTTATTAAACTTGAATTACTTTGGTAACCTATTGAATAATTCAATTGAGAAGCATTATTTTTATCATCAACTATATATGCCCATAAATCTATCCAATTAGAAGAAGGCATAGTATCTTCAGCAACAGTATTATTTGGTAAAGTTGTAAAATAAGGAATTTGATTTAATATTGTTTTATTTCCAGTTAAAACATTTGTATTTCCACTTGTATCATTAACAGTTATCCTATAATATAATATATCTCCTATATTTAATGTTAATCCTGTATAACTATGTAAGTTTGTACCATCATTAACAATATTTGTATAATTAGATCCAGGATTACTATAATCACTTAAATTATTGCCTAGTTCATATTTTATTACATTAGGATAATCATCATTAACATATGCTCCTATTCTAACAATGCTATCAGCATCACTAACATTTTTACCACTACCATCATCCAAAAAGTCATTTGTTAATACAGGTGGTTTATTATCAATTGTAAATAATGATGAAGTTCCATATGCTCCTACATTTACACTATCATTTGCTCTGAATCTAAATTTAATGCTAGAACTTACAATTTCACTCAAATCTGTTTTAGAACTCCAAGTCAAATTATAATTAATTCCAGTATCATTAGAATTAATATTATTTTTGCTACCATAAACATTATTAGCAGTATACCATGAACTACCTCCATCATTAGAATACTGAATATTAGTTAAATTACATGTATCATTTTGAGCATCTGTTAATGTATAACCTATAGTTATATTACCACTACTATCCATATTTTGGCTAGCACTATTTATTGTAATTGAAGGAGACTCAGATCCTAGAGTATAGGTTACTTCTAATTTTGGTCTTAGATGTGTTGTTCCATAATCACTTGAATAGAAATATTTACCATTAATAACACTTTCATCATCAGCTATTAATATAACACCATAATTATCATAAAGTTTAGTGTGATTACCAGCACCTAAATTCCTTACTAAAGTTGTTATATCCCATTCTACATAAGCATTATCAGCTACTGCATTTAATTGAGTTCTTGCTGATATAGTCTCATTATAATCTCCTCCTGCTGTAATCCATTGATTTAAACCAGAATTACTATTATGAGAATATTGATTCCAAGTTGCTCCATCACTAACAGCAACTATACTTACATTTGTATCACTACCCTCAGTCCATGATTGATTTAGTCTATAAACACTTACATTACTTAAAGTATTACCATCTTGATCATAATAATATAATTTTAACAATGCTTGTGAAACACTGGCTGTATTTGGTAAACTAGACAAATCAAATTGTATTAAGGACCTATATGTCCTTGTACCATCATTACCAATATATAAGAAAGTTGCACCACCAGAATTACCATTAGTATAACCATCACTAGATATTATCGTATCTTTACCACCAGCAGAACTCCAAGGATCATCTAATGTATCTGTTGGATCTATTACAATTGGATATTTTTTATCTTTTAACCATTCTCCAGGAATTTTTAAAATCAAATAAATTTTAGAGTTATTTAACAAAATGGTATAATTTAATTTTATTATTTCATTATTTGCATCTTTTGCATAAGGTTCTTTTATATAAAATAATGTTTCTTTGTTTTTATTCAAAAAGTCTATTTCATTACTTTCTATATATCTTATATTTTTATTATCTAAACTACTAAATTGTTTACTATTTAGACTTAATTCTTTATAGCTCTTACCTAATCTTTCATATCTTTTTTTACTATTTTGTACAGTAAATTCTTTATTTGTACTACTTTTTTCTACACTATTATCATCATAATTTATTAAAGCATCATAAACAACAATATTTTGCCAATCGGGTATCTCAATAATACCCTCTATAACTAAAGAATCATTAACTTCTATTGGATTTTTTATTATAAAATTTTCTTTTAATTGTTTTAATTGTGCTTCATACTCTAGATCAACATTATCAAAAATATTATAATAACTTACTTTTGTATTATCAACAACACCACTAGCATCATTTACACTTAAGGTTTCATTATCTAAAAATAAATTTGTTGGTTTATATGTTAAATAGTTTTCATAAGCCTGAAATTTAATACCATTTTTAATATTATCAGAAAAATAAGCTTTATACAATCCGTTATCAATTGAATATTCATTTGTATTTTCTCTTTTAATTACATTTTCTACAGCTTTCATGTTATTTTCTTTAGAAAACATAGGAGCAGCGTTTACAATTGCTGTTTGTGTACCATCAGAATTATTAATAAATTGGGTATTTACACTCCTCATATTTACTAATTCAGTACTTTTTTGTAATGTAACAAAGCCTGTATAACTTTCATTTCCAACATAATACAATGTAGTAATAGATAACAACACAAAAAAAATGAAAAGTATTAATTCATAATTTATTTTTTTGTTATTTTTATTCTTTCTAGAAGCTTTTTCTTTTTTTACCTTACCAACATATAGATTTTTAATATTTCCATTACTATCTCTAATGCTCTGGTAATAATAAGGACCGTACTTCTTCCCCCCTCTTTTTATGTATTTTACATAAACCAAACCCTCACCCCTTTGTAAGGTAACAAAAAATGTAAGATAATTATTTACATAACAAAAATCATTGTAAGGTAATTTATATAGTTTTCTCTAATATAAAATCACTTTCACTAACAATTGATGATAACAAAAAATAGTATTAAAAACATTAAGTTTTAACATTAATTATATTTCTTAAAATCATATAAATAAAATACTAAAAACTAATATAACAAATTTAACTAATTTTCAAGTAGTCCAACCAGAGAAAGATATATAAATCTGATTGCACTACAAAAATAAATAATATTTATGGGGAAGTTTCTATTAAATAAAAAGAAGGTGGTTTTGTATAGTCTACAAAAAATATGTAACTAAAAACGGTAAAAAAATAGGACCTTATTATTATAAAAGTGTTAGATTAGAAAATAATAAGGTTAAATCAGTTTATCTAGGAAAAAAATATCCTTATAAGGTTGTACTACAAGAAAAAATAGATAATATCTTTAATAAGAATAAAATACCCCATAATAAAGAAATTTCTTCAGATTATAATAAAATTCAAAAAGAGATTGATACCCGAAAAGAAGAAAATCATGTCTCTGAACAAATTGAAAATAAAGAAACTCCATCAAACTATGATAATATTCATAAAGAAGAAGATTATTATGACCAAGTGAATAATAAAGAAAATACAACATCTCATATAAAATATTATTTGATAGTGAGTTTAGTGTTTGTAGCTATGCTTGTTTCTATTACCTTTTTACAATATACTGGTTTTGCTATTTTCTTACCTAATCAAATAGAGTTTATAGGACCCTTTAATCTAAGTGATAATGTTTCTATTATGTTACGTGTTAATAATCAAGAATATTCAAAACAATTAATATTAAATGATTATAATGTAACTAAAATAACTGCTTCTTTAGATGATTTTTATTTAAACTTAACAGCTGGAAATTATACAATATATGCTTATTTAATTGATAATGATACAATTATTGCAAATACAACAATAGAATTAACAATAGAAGAAGAAACAAATAAAATCACACAACCCTTAGAAAATATAACTCAACCACCATTACCATCTCAAATAATAGTTGTAGATGAACAAAATAATGTAGTACAAACTGCAGGATCATTAATAAATGACTGTACAGATGTTATATTTTCTGATCAATTTATAGATCAACTAAAAATTTGTAAGGTAACAAATGGTTCTTTGATATATTCAGAAATTAAAGATGTAGTTCAAACTCAAAATATTAGTCTTACTAAGATATATGCCTTAGATCTAAGTAACTTTTCTAACACTGATTTATATGCAACAGCTAACAATACAATGTTATTTAAGTGCGACTGGAGCTTTACTAATAAATCATGCCTAGATTCATGGAAATTTTTACAAAATCTAACAATTAATCAACAATATAATATAAATTTAACAAATGAAACATCTGCATTTGCCGAGGGTAATTTAATTGCACTACAAGAAAATATTACAAATAGATCTTTAATACAACTACAAGCTGAAATTAACAAACCAGTTACATGGATAAAACAAATTAACCTAGAAAATGAGACCAGTAATTTAACAGTAGACCTACCATCTTATGCTTCAAATATCTCATTAGATAAAATAGAAAATAATACCAAACAAAAAATTAAGGATTATGATATAGTTAAACCCCAAAAAGCATTTGGAGCAAAAGATATAGATAATATATCATTAAATATCAAAGAAAAAGTTAAAAAATTAGAAGTTAAATATGAAACACCACCTCCTTTAGTTCAAGAACAAATAGAAGGAGATAAAAAAATAGTAACAGTTTATTCAGATATACACTACACAGATATTTTAACATACACAAATTTACCTACAGAAAGTACTCCTAATAAAATAAGACTATATTGGTTAACTGATGGAACTAAAGTTTTAGTAGATAATATAACTTACTTAGATGAAAATAATAATTCTTTAATTGATAAGATACAATGGGTAACACCTTCTTTAAGTAATCAAACTTATGAAGTATCAATAACTATCTTAACAGTTCAAAGTTATCCTACTGTACAAGGTAATTGGACAGTTTTATTCAACACAACAGGAACAGCTGATTTAATAATAAATATTTCTAATGGAACAACATGGTCTAATTCTAATGAACTAAATGATTTAAAATTCTTAGAAGTTAGATGTGGTAACAATAAATTAAATTATAATTGGATAAATGATTCAGTTATTATCTATAATTATGAATGTAATCAAACAGCTTCTGAAATAAGTAAAGTTTTAACAGAAGGTAAACATACACTACAATTTACTTTTGGTAATGATACAGAATATGCATACAACTATGCTCAAGAATCAATTTTAATAGCTTGTAGATTTAATGATAATGATACAATATGTAATGATAATGAAAATGCAACTATTTTTCAATCTGTTTCTTATGATGATAACTGCTTACATGATGGTTGTGTAAGAATGGGTTGGCAAAATCCTTGGAGTAATCTTACATATAGTGCTCAAAATAATATGAAAAGAGTTAATTTCACAGTAAGAATGTGGGTTAAACCTCTTCAAAATTATTCTTCAATAAATAGTGCTGCACAATTTAGATATTGGCAAACTTTAGCTCCAAATAATACTGATGGTGGAAACTATTTAATATTAGACCTTAAAGATTTTAATGTAACCTGTATCCAACAAAGAAATTCAGATAGTGTAGCGTTTGGTGCAGCTTGGGGTTCTAAACCATTACCACAAAACAGATGGACCTACATAGCCTGTGTTTTTAATGATTCAAATATGGTATTATATGTTAATGGACAACTTATAATGATAGGGCGTGTACCAGATCCATTATATTTTCCAGGAGTATCAGCTAATGATAAGTTTTATTTAGGAACAACATATTTTACTAATAATCTTAGTAGAACATCAAATGCAACAATAGATGATTTTGAAATTTTCTCAATACCTTTAACATCTCAAGAAATAGCAGATGATTACTATTCTTGTATACCACCAGTATTTTCTAATACTACAACAAAAAATCAAAATTGGGATATTAACTATACTTGTCTTCAAGTAAGTGATGAAATTGCTCTAGGTAATGGTAATATAACAATTAAGGATAGTGGTGCTTTAATATTAAGAAGTTATAGTAATCTATCATTTTACATGCTAAACATGACTCCATTTAACTCAACTAAAACCTTTGCTTTAAAATTAAGTCCTAATTCTAAATTAAATGTAAGTAAGAAATAGAGCTTTTCTTTAGAAGAAAAGATTTTCTATGAGGTTTTTTCTTAAAATAAGCTTTGAAAAATAAAATATTCTTTTAATTTTAATATTAGCTTATATTACAGAAAACTATATAAATACGTATTTAATACATAATTAATACATATTTAGTCCATAATTAATACAATGCCAGAAATAAGATTTACAGTACCTGAAAAATTAGACAAATTAATTTCTAGAATATCTGATCAACTCGGAGTAGGAAAATCTGATTACATCAAATCTCTAATTTTAACAGATCTAAAAAAACTTGAAAAGAAAAATGAAAGATAAAAATACCTCTCTCAAAAGAGAGGTCAATATTAGAGAACTCTTTAAAAGAGCTTTCTTTAAAAAAGAAACCTCGGAAAGAAAAGCTTTCTTAGAAAGAAAGTTCTTACAAAATATAGTATTATCTAAAATTTTATTTATATTATTTATAATTATAGGAAGTATCGGAATATTTAGTTCTGATGTTTTGGCAGCTGACCCCGGTCATGATGCTTCTAGAATTGCACCAGGAACATTTGAATCTGGTAATTATACTTTTCCGGATACTGCAATCATGACAAATCTTTTGGTTTCACCAAGAATATGTTTAAATGGTGATTGCCAAACAGCATGGCCATCTGGTTCAGGTGGTTCTTTAACAAATGTTGCTTTTGTAAATGAATCTAATACTTTCTCACTTATCAATCCGCTTATTACTCCTGCTGAATCTTGGATTGGGCCTTCTTCAACTACTGGGATTTACTTTAAGGCAGGCAACGTCGGCATCGGGACAACAAATCCCCAAGCAAAATTAGATCTCTGGAGCAATATCGATGCTATAAATGGTCCCTTGTTGTCAATCCGAGGTGATGCTGCAACAATAGGACACTGGTTTTCAATTAGATTTGGTGATCAATCTCAAACAACTGCTTATCAAAAGGGAGCAATTATTTATGAAAGCGTATCTAGTTCTGCCAGGGGTAAATTTCATATTGCATTAGAAAATACTGATGGTTCAGGTAGCGTGGCTCTATCGGATGCCAAGTTAACTGTTCAATCAAACGGCAACGTCGGTATTGGAACAACTTCACCAGATTCAAAATTAACAGTTGCAGGAACATTAAATGTAACTTCAAGTAGTACATTTTTACAAGTAGATAGTAATGGAAATGTAAAAATTGGAATTTAAATTTCTTTTCCAAGGTTTTCTTTTTCAAAGAAAAACTTTTATATATAATAAAATCTAAAATATAACAAACATGAAAAAGAGGTTTATTATAACAGTATTAATATTTATTTTATCATCTTTAATATTATCAATCGAAAGTAAAGATGTATTAGCAGAAACCATTACTAGAACAATTGTTGCAACAGCAGATGATACTAGTAGTTGGGGTGATGATTGGTCTAATACTCAAAGTGGTGCATTAGTAGGGTATAATAGTGCTGGTGGATGGAATCCTGGTCATTCATCTTTAAGATTTAGAAATATTACAATCACACAAGGAACCACAATAACTTCTGCATATTTAACTTTTAAGGCAGCTGGAACTGCAGGAACACCTACAAATTTAAGTATATATGGAGAAAATGTAGATAATGCAACACAAATTACAAGTTTAGCTGATTTTAATGCAAGGACACTAACAACAGCTCCTGTTAATTATGTTCCTTCAACATGGACAACTGGTACAGTATACAATAGTGTAGATATAAGTTCTATTATTCAAAAAATTATTAATAGAGCAGGTTGGTCTTCTAGTAATTCTATACAAATATTTTGGAAATATGTTGGTGGTACTGATGGTACTTATAGAATACATTATAATTTAGATGGTACACCTTATGCTACTGGTTTAACTATAACTTATAGAACACCACCAACAGCAACAGTATCAAGACCAGATAATTTAGCCATATTCAACACACCAATAACATTCGAGATTAATACAACCGATAATAATCAATTATATAATGTCTCCTTAATAGCTAATTGGACAGGTTCTTGGGCTGTTAATGAAACCACTATAATTAATGGAACTAGTAATTCAACTACATGGAATATTAATGTTCTAAATGGTAAATATTCATGGAGTTGTTATGCCTGTGATACATATTCAAATTGTGTTTATGCAAGTGAAAATAGAACTTTTACTTTTGATAATATTAATCCAAATATAAATATAACATTTCCATTAAATACAACATATGCAATACCACCAACAAAAATAAGTTATATAGTATCAGATACTAATTTACAATCCTGTTGGTATTCTCTAGATAAGGGTACTACTAATACAACAATAACTTGTGGAAATAATGTAACTGATTTAAGCTCTAATGTAGGCTCTAACACCTGGACAATTTATGTAAATGATTCAGCTAGTAATACAAACAAATCTGTTGTTACATTCACTTATACTCAAGCGAATAATTTTATAATTCAAAATTCAACTAATGAAAATCAAACTTATTTTATAATAAATACTATAGGTAATGTTGGTTTTGGAACAAGTGGCCCAACATCTACATTAACAGTATCTGGTGATATGAAAATGAATGGTTTATATGTTAATTCAACTGATATGAACATTAGTACAGGTTCATATCAAATAGAAAGTTACACACATAGTCGTAAATTTTATATAGATGGTACAGGCAATTTAATAATATTATAGTAAAAATGAAAAATAAAATAAAAAAGAGGTTTATTATATTTTTAATAATACCTTTAATCTTTTTTATTAAAAATATAAATGCTCTAAACTATTTAGAAATTACAGCAACAACTACAATGTGTGGTTATAATAATACTTATGATATTATTAATATAACTGGTTCTGGAATATTACAAGTATGTGCCTTTAATGGAACAATATGGAATGGAACTAATGATTGTTCTTATCCATCTGATACAGGATGTATAAATTTACAAGTTCAAAATTTAACAATAGATGCTAATGCTCAAATAAATGGTACAGGAACTGGTTGGAGAAAAGGAGCAACTGCATATGCTGGTGAAGGTACTGGTGGTGGTGGTGCAGGTCCTGCTGGTGATGGTGGTGGTGCTGGTTTTGGTGGTTCTGGTGGTAATGGTGGTGGAGGTGGTAGTAATGGTGGTTCTGCTTATGGAGCATCTAATAATGTAACTGCTAAAGGTTCTGGTGGAGGTGGAGGTGGTGGTACTGTTGGTGGTAATGGTGGTGGTTATATTAAAATCAATGCAAGTGATACTATTAATATAACAGGAATTATTAATTCAAAAGGTAATAGTGGTGTTAGTAGTACATCAGCACCTGATGGTTGTGGAGGCGGAGGTTCAGGTGGTGGTATTTGGATAACAACAAATAATTTAGTTGGTTCTGGTGCTAATCAATTAATTAATACTACAGGAGCTAAAGGTGGTTCTTGTAATGTTGGATATTCAGGAGGTGGAGGTGGAGGTGGTAGAATATATATTCAATATTGTATAAATACATCATCATCTATAGTAACAGAATCCAAGGGTGGTTATAATGGTACTGGTGGTTATAATGGTACTGCTGGAAATAATGGAACTATTAATATAACATATACAAGTTCTTTATGTCCTAATAATATAAACCCAAATTATTTTATAATCCATAATAAAACAAATGATGCTCAAACTTATTTTTTGGTTAATCCATTAGGTATTGGTATAGGAACAGATAATCCAACATCTAAATTAACAATTTCAGGTGATATGTTGATCCAAAATAATTATGACTCAAATACATGGAGTTTATCTGATTATACTTACAGAAAAAAATTTTATATTTATAATTCATCATCAAATCTTACAGATTATCAAGTTATACTTAATGTAGATACAAATTCCTTAATTCTAAATAATAAAATACAATCTGATTGTGATGATATAAGATTCGATTATGTTAATGGAACCCCAATTGATAATTATTGGCTTGAATCTTGTAATAATGCTACATCAAGAATATTTTTAAAAGTTCCTTCTATATGGACTGGAACAAATACATTTTATATGTATTATGGATATTCTTCTGCTACATCAATAAGTAATGAAAATAACACATTTAGTAGAATATTTGGAAGAGACTCACTTAGAATGTATTTACCTTTAAATGAAAATTCAGGAACAACTGCTTATGATAATTCAGGAGATGGAAATAATGGAACTATAATTGGTAGTGGCTGGACTACTACTGGAAAATATGGTAATGGTTTATATTTCAATGGAGCAGTTGGTAATTATATGAATATATCATGGGGCACAACACTAGGTTCTTCTTTTGCAAATAATTTTAGTGTTGAATTTTGGATGAAATATACTTTAACATCATCTTCTAATTATTTGAATTGGATATTTGCTAAAGAATATACTTCTCATGTTTCACCTTACTATCAATTTGATATTACAGGTAATAATGATACTAGTGGTAAACCGTATCTAACAGTAAACACATGGCAAAATCAAACATATGGATCTCATATGAGTGTTGCTAGTTCTGTACTTAATTTTCAATGGCATCATGTTGTTGCTACTGTAGACACTGTTACAACTGGTGTCAATAGTAGTAATGGAAATTTAAAACTTTATATCGATGGTGTTCTTAATGCCTCAACTACAACTACTACTCGTACTTATGAAAACTGTAATTCAGCAATAGGATTAGGTACAAATGTTAATTATGATAATGTTAACTATAATTATAATGGTTATTTAGATGAAATACGTGTTTATAATAGAACTATTTCAGCTGCAGAAGTATCAGATCTTGCCAATGGTCGTCCATTCGTAACATCAATTTTTCCAAATAAACTTTTAATTTATAAATATAGTCAACCATATATAGAAATTTTAATGGATAATATTGAACAAGTTTCTTCTTCAACAAACTATAAACCAACTTTATTTGTAAATTCTACACTAGTAAATAATACTGTAGGAACATATTCAATAGAAAAATCAGGATATGGTTATAAATTTTATTTAGATATATATGGGAATTTAATAATAGGAAAACCATAACTAAACTTTTTTTAAAAAAGAAAACTTAGAAAGAAATTTAGAATTAAAAGATAAATCTTAAATAAAGTTTTCCTAAAAGGCTTTAACAAGTTTGTTCACTTAAATAAGTATCACTACCACAACTTGGATTTTCTAAACAATCAGTCCAATAATCTTTTCTACATAAGCAATTATATTTATTCCAAAATATTCTACAACTATCTTTTGCACAATAAATATTAATATATCCTACTGCACAATCAGGTCTGCCTCCACCACAACTACCATATCCAGTCGGATATTCATTTCTACAATTGAATTTCTTAGTAACAACACAACTTTGTGTTGTACCACATATAGAATTATCAGTACAAGTTACTCCACAATTATTAATATCACTACAACTTCTTGTTTGTTGTCCATTTACACAAGCACTACATTGCCAATTTGGTGTACACACAAACAACTTATTTATAGTTTTGGTTTACTAACAGTCTAACAAGCCACCTTCTTGGGTATATCCTGATGGACATGTAGGAGTTACTGAACATTCAGAATACACAGTAGACTTGCACCATAATTGACACAAGTTATCACGCCCACAACCTGATTCCTCTTTAATTTCAACACAAGTGTCAGGAGAACACTGATTAATAAAACTAGCACAAGCATATATAGAGCACGATCTGCTAGTACACCAGTTGAGTTTTACATAATCCTGAGTACACTTAAGTTTTTTAAGTTGCACACAGTTCTGCGTTTCCCCAGGCTTGTAAATAGTAGTGCCGCAGTTATTACTATCTGTACAAGTCCTAGTCTGCTGCCCACCAACGCAAGCGCCCCATGATGTACAACTCCATGAAGGTGTACAAGGAGTTGTACATGAACCTGAACAACAATTACTACAATCAGTTGCACCACTTACTGAACTACATGATATATAAGATGAACATGTATTAGATTTACAAGTTCCACCTAAAGATGAACATGTTTGTTGTGGTATTGTACAAGTTCCACTACAACATGAATATCCATAACCACAATCAGTTGCACCATCTATAGGATTACATGAATTGTAATAAGAACAATATCCTAATTCACAAGTTCCACCTAAAGATGAACATGTTTGTTGTGGTATTGTACAAGTTCCACTACAACAATATCCTGTAGTACAAGTACCAGTTCCAGCAACACAATCATTATAATAATTACAAGGAGAAGTTTTACAATTTTGACATTGTTGACTTTGAACTACACAAGCTCCAGTAGAACTTTGACATGTATAACCACTACTACAACCACATAAAATACAATTATCTACTAATTGTAAATTATTTTGTACAAGACTACAAAATTTAGGTTTTGTACTAGAACATTGTCCTATTGCTGTTCCACCACTACATGTTGTCAAACACTTACCTTTATCTCTACAAATACCTAAATACAACATACTAATAATTCCGCTAGTAGCATCCCAACAACAATTAGCATCGTTAGAACATTCATTTTTATCTTTATAATAAGAACAAGATAACACACAACTGCTACCCGTCCACAAACAACCTAATCTTTCACAATTGGCTTTAGTAGTTTCTCCAGCACACAAATATTTTTCTTTAGGTCCACTAATTTCTTTTTTAAATTCTCCACCAACATAAACTTTAGAAACACCTTCTAAACTTTCTCTACTAACAATAATAATTTCTGGTTTATTTGTACTTAATCCAAATGTATAATAACCTCCATTTAATATAATTGATACATCACTTAAACCTTTAGCACTTACATTAGCAATACATGTTTTTTGCAATACAGTATTTTTCAATCCAGGGCTTATTGAAAAACCTGCAAAATCAATGGTCGCGCTTAGATCATTATAACAACCATTTAAACCAATTACACCTTGTTGATAATCAACCATTATTGGCTGATCCATATAATTCCCCATATACAAAACATCATTATTATAAAAAGCATATATTAATCCAAAATATGGATTTTGAGCACGAGCATATGAACTATATAAAATACTGAAATTTATAAAAGAATCAGAAACATCTCTTTCATTTGATAATAATAAAATATTAACAAATTTACTACTTTCAACTTCATAATTAGAACTTAATTCTTTAAAATCATCTTCTACAACTTTTTCAACTGATATATTTCTTTCAACAACTAATAGATAAATAACAAAACATAATATAATAGCCACTAATAAGTATACCTGACCTCTTTTATTCATTATATAACCTTAAATATATTATTTATTTAAATACTCTTCGATTTTGCTAAAAACCTTATCTATGGTTTTTTCACCAACAATTTTAATTAAAATTTTCTTTTTAATATAAAAATCAATTAATGGTTTTGTTTCTTTATGAAAAATTTCTAATCTTTTTTTAATGCTTTCTTCATTATCATCAGGTCTTTTTATTAATTTACTACCACAAATATCACATATATTATCATTTAAAGGTTTTTTACGATTTCCATAAATAGCTCCACATTTTTCACATTGTATTCTTGTTGTTAATCTTTTTATAGCAGTTTCATCTTTTAAGGTTATATAAAAAACCTTATCTATCTTGGTTATTTTTTCTAATTCTCTAGCTTGTTTTATTGTTCTAGGAAAACCATCTAAAACAAAATTGTTTTTTAATTTATTCTCTAATAAATCTAAAATAATCTTATCATCAACTAATTCACCTTTTTTTAATATTTCATCAATTTGTAAACCAATTTTACTTTTTTTATTAACTTCATTCCTTAGTATATCTCCTATAGAAATATGTTCTAAATGATAAATTTCATTTAACAATTTAGCATATGTTCCTTTCCCAGAACCTTGCATTCCTATTAAAATAATTTTCATTTTTTCTTTTTTTTCCAAGGCTTTCTTTTTAAGAAAGGCTTAAAGCCTTGGGTGGAAATTGCATCCACGACCTCATGCTTTTTGTTTTTTTATTTTCTTTCCAGGGCTTCTTCCTAAGAAAGCCTATACCAAGCATCTAAGCAATACTAAGGGTTTACCCTTACTATTTGTGCTCCACTGACTGAGCTACCAAGGCAATAAATGCGAGGGACAGGATTTGAACCTGCGCAGGCACTAAGCCACAGGATCTTAAGTCCTGCTCATTTGACCAGATTTCAGGATATTTTCTTTATATCGCTCTGACACCCTCGCATAATCTTTAAATTTGATATTTTTATTTATAAAGGTTTGTATTTAAATTGAGGTTTAATAATTCTAAAGAAATCTTTCCAACTTTCTTTTTTGATATATACAAAGTACGAAGGTTTTTTATTTTTTCTTATAAAAGGACCTTGTATAGTACTCTTTATATTTAATTTGTATAATAATTTTTTAATTTGTTTTAAACCTCTTAGATTACAAGAAGAAAAAACTATTTTATTTTTACAAAAACAACCATCACCTTCAAAATAACCACGTAAGAACATCGGTATTATTTTTCTATTAGACATAACTCCAAATGGAACTTTCCAGTTTAAACAACCATAGTTAGAATAATTAAGTAAATTATTTATTATAAATCTCTTACATATTCTTACTCTATCTTTCTCTACTTTAGGAGAATAATTATATTCTTTTAAAAGGAGTTTTTGAAATTTTTTTAATAATCTAATGTCAAAATTACCAAATTGTATACAAACACTTCTTTTATTATTCATGTAATAATATTTATTTCTATCCTTATAGAATTGCCAATAAGAGCTAATTTTGTTATAGTAATTACCCTCTGCACAAAGAAGTCCAATAATTTCAGCTTTAGCCTCACTTATCATCTTAGTACAACTTAAAGAGATTTATTTTATAAACTTTATGTGTATATTTGGCAAATGATCAATAATACAAAAAAAGAACAAGTTCATTTATAAAACTTTTTGTTAAAGCCCTGGGAGAGAATTGAACTCACAACCTTCTGCTTTTTCATCATATAATACGAAGCAGATGCTCTAACCAGATTGAGCTACCAGGGCCTTATTTTATTTTTTCTTTTAATTTATCTTTATATTTTCTTTGACAATTAGAACAAATAGTTTTTTTCTTAATATAAGTACCTTTAATTTTCTCTAAGAATGTTGTTTCAATTTTTTCACCACAAATAGCACATTTAATTTTCTCACCTAAAAATTCTATATGCAATATATTAATAAACCTTACCAAAATATTCTTAAACAATAAAAAAACAAAAAAAATATGTCAAGAATAGCAATAGTTGAAAAAGATAAGTGTAATCCAATCAAATGTGATTATCTTTGTATAAAGCTTTGTCCTTTAAATAGATCTGGAGAAGAATGTATTATTAAAGATAAAAAGGTTATAATAGACGAAGAACTCTGCAATGGATGTGGAATTTGTCAAAATAGATGTCCATTCAAAGCAATTTCTATAATAAATTTACCAAAAGAACTAAAGGTTCAACCAATACATCAATATTCAAAAAATGGTTTTAGATTATATAGATTACCAACTCCTATGTTCGGAAAAGTTACTGGTATTATAGGAAAAAATGGTATTGGAAAAACAACAGCCTTAAACATTTTAGCAAATATAATAAAACCCAATCTAGGAAATTTAGATAAAGAATCTTCTTATGAGGATTTAATCAAATTTTTTAAAGGTACAGAATCACAAAATTTCTTTGAAAAATTAAAAAATCATGAGATTATAGTTTCCTATAAACCTCAAAGAGTTGATGATATTCCATTAAACTATAAAGGTAAAGTTATAGATTTATTAAAAAAAGTTGATGAAAAAAATAAATTAAGTGAAATTTCTAAAATATTAGAACTAGATAATATATTAAATAATGATATAAAGAATTTATCAGGTGGTGAATTACAAAGAGTAACAATAGCAGCAGCTTCATTAAAAAAAGCTAATTTATATATTTTTGATGAACCAACATCTTATCTTGATATAAAACAAAGATTAAATGTTGCTAAATTCATAAGATCATTATCAAATGAAGATACTGCCATTTTAGTAGTAGAACATGATTTAATAATTCTCGATTATCTAGCAGATTTAATTTATATAATGTATGGTAAAGAATCATGTTATGGTATTTGTTCTCAAATTAAATCAACCAAATCTGGAATTAATACTTATCTAGAAGGTTATCTCAAAGAAGAGAATGTTAAATTTAGAGATAAAAAAATACAATTTTTAGTAAAACCTCCAATAAGAAAAAAAACTCCAATTGAATTAACTTCTTGGGAAAAATTAACAAAAAAACTAGATCACTTTAATCTAGAAGTGTCTCCTGGATTAATTAATGAAAATGAAGTTATCGGAATCTTAGGTGAAAATGCAATTGGAAAAACAACATTCATTAAATTATTAGCAGGAGTTTTAGAGATAGATTCTGGAGGAATCAATAAGAAATTAAAAATTTCTTATAAACCTCAATATATTCAAGCTAGTAATGAATTAGTTCAAGATGTATTAAAAAATATTAAAAAAGAAATAATTTTACACTTAAATTTAAATGATTTAGCTTTTAAAAAAGTAAATGAACTATCAGGTGGTGAACTCCAAAAGTTATCAATAGCCTCTTGTTTATCACAAAAAGCTGATCTATATTTGCTAGATGAACCTTGTGCATATCTAGATATAGAACAAAGATTAATTATTTCTAAATTAATAAGAGATGAAATGGAATTAAATAATACATCTGCTTTGATAGTTGATCATGATATAATATTCATAGATTATATATCTAGTAAATTATTAATATTTTCAGGAATACCAGCTAAAAATGGATTAACTAATGGTCCTTTTGAAGTTGAAAGTGGTATGAATCTATTTTTAAAAGAACTTGACATTACTATGAGAAAAGATCCAGAAACAAATAGACCTAGAATAAATAAGTTAAACTCACAACTTGATAGAATACAAAAAAGTAAAGGAAATCTATACTATAGTAAGTAAATTATATTTTAGAGAGCAATAATATTTATATGTATGAATTTAAAAATTAGATAAAGCTATTTTATTTATTATCCTAATAAAAAATAAAAAGGTGGTAAAATGTTAGATTATGATAAAAATGTTACATCACGACTAGAAGATACATTAAAAAAAGAATATACTCAATCATTATCATTTTCTCCTAATTCAGTTTCATTACTACAAAAAAGATATTTAGTAAAAGATGAAAAAGGTAATATTCAAGAAACACCAAAAGATTTGCTAGCAAGAGTGGCAGTAAATATTGCTTATGCAGATTTTAATTATGATTTAAATGAATCTCAAACTTATAACACAGCAAAAGAGTTCTATGAAATGATGGCTAAAAAAGATTTCATGCCTAATTCTCCTACATTAATGAATGCTGGAAGATCAATGCAACAACTTGCTGCTTGTTTTGTGGTTCCTATAGAAGATAATATGAATAGTATTTTACAAGGTATGAAAGATGCTGGTATGATTCATAAAAGTGGTGGTGGTACTGGTTTTTCATTTTCAAGACCAAGAAGAAAAAATGCTTATGTAAGTACTACTTATGGTAAAGCAAGTGGTCCTATTTCATTCATGAGTGCTTATGATGGTGTTACAGAATCTGTTAATCAAGGTGGTTTTAGACGTGGTGCAAACTTTGGAGGTTTAAGAGTAGATCATCCTGATGTTCTTGAATTTATAAGAATAAAGGCAGATGAAAAAAGCAAGAAACTTTCAAATTTTAATCTTTCAGTTTTTATAACAGATGATTTTATGAGAGCTTTAGAAAATGATGAATATTATTATCTAAAAAATCCTAATGGTTCATATTTAACATTAGATGATATACTTGCTGATGAAAATGGTGTTAAAATAGGGTTAATTAATGAAAAAGACTTAAATTATAGAATATTAAATGAAAATGGTGAAATTAAAGTAATAGATAACTTTAGTGGAGAAATATATGGTAAAGTTAAAGATAATAAAATTGCTCTTAATGCAAAAAGAGTTTTTAATGAAATTACAAAATATGCTTGGAATAATGGTGAACCAGGTGTTATTTTTATAGATACAATAAATAAATATAATCCAACTCCAAAATTAGGAGCTATAGAAAGTACTAATCCATGTGGCGAACAACCTCTACTTCCTTATGAAGCATGTAATTTAGGTTCAATTAATTTAGAAAACTTTGTAAAAGAAGGTAAAATAGATTATGAAAGATTAAGCAAAGTTGCTAGTATTGCTACTCATTTCTTAGATAATGTAATTGATATGAGTGAATATCCTTTAGAAAAAACTAAAGAAGAGAAAGAAAAGCTTATAGAATTTTTAAAAAAATATGAAATAGAAAAAAGTAAAATTGAACAAATCATTAAAGAGTGGTCTCAGTCTCCAATAGAAAAAATTGTTAAAGAGAACAGGAAAATAGGATTAGGAGTAATGGGTTTTACTGATATGTTGATAAAATTAGATATTCCATATGATTCTGAAAAAGCTGTTCAAACAGCAGAGAATGTCATGAAATTTATTAAAGAAGAAGCAAAAAAAGAATCGTATAAACTTGCAAAAGAAAGGGGTGTTTTCCCTAATTTTGAAGATAGTATTTTTAATGATGGTAAAGAAGAAAATAAATTAAGAAATGCTACATTAACAACAATTGCACCAACTGGATCAATTGGAATAATAGCAGATGTTTTCTCTCGTGGAATAGAACCATTACATGAGTTAATATATATCCATAAAGATTCTGATGGACAAAAAAGAAAATATGTTAATGAATCATTAAAACAAGATTTAATAAAATATGGTATTAATCCACAACAAGTTTTACGAAGATTAGAAAATGGTGAAAAATTACAAGATATGCCTATCCCTAATAATATTAAAAGATTATATGTAACTACTAATGATATTGAAACAGATTATCATATTAAAATTCAAGCAGCATTCCAAAAATATACTGACAATGCTGTATCAAAAACAGTTAATTTTCCATTTACAGCAACAATAGATGATTTTGTTAAAGCTTATATTGAAGCACATAAAGCTGGATGTAAGGGTATTACAGCTTATAGAAAGGGTAGTCGTGAAGATGAAGTTATTACAAGTGTATCTAAAAAGGGATTAGAAGAAAAATTAAAAAATATTCCTAAAATAAGACCTGCATTTGTTAGAGAGGAAACAGTAGGTCAAGAACAAAAAGTATTTTTAATACCAACATATGTTGATGGAGAAAAAAGAGAATTATTTGGAACAACTAATTATGCAAATCCAGACGAAATGTCTCTATTTAACAGTTTACTTGTTAGAATTTCTAAAGATCTAAGAAAAGGCTTATCTCCTCAAGAAATAGCAGATGATATCAAGAATTGTAATTTACCAAAAGAAGTAGGTGGATGGAATCCAATAGGTGATAAATCATATTATAATTCATCAATACCTGAAGCTATATCTAAAACATTAACCAATTTTAAAATGGATATTGATGAACAAAAAGTATCTCATTTAATGAAAGAATTAGAAAAAGAACTAAACAAATTTAAAGATAAAGAAGCTGATAACAAAGAAAAAATTTCAAAACCAACAATTAAAGATAAGCCAATAAATTTATGTTCTGAATGTAATGAAGGAACTATTATTAACATTGAAGGTTGTCTACAATGTAATGTATGTGGACACTCACCAAAAGGTTGTTCTTAGGGGTTAAAATGGAAAATAATGAAGAAATGAGAAATGAAGTATTAAAGAATAAAAATATAATAGTATGTGGTGATCGTTTTAAAGATGTAACAATTTATGCTAAAACCTTAGATGAACTTTATTTTCTAGCTATTAAAGCTGCACTTGCCTTTGGAAGAAAATATAAAATTGATAGTGGAAGTTATGCAGGTTCTCATAGATTTGAATTTGATAATGCTAAACTAATTGTTGAATATCCTACAACAAGACCATTAGCACCAACTCCTAGACAAGGAATACCCGTTCCAACTAATGATGAAAAAATAGAATTATATTATAATAATTATTTAATGAATGGTTATTTAGAACCAAATGAACATTATAGATATTCATCTTGGATAGTTGGTATGCCAGAAGATATTCCATTAAAAGAATTAACAGAAGAAAGTGTTCCACGTGGAACAAGATTCAATCAATTACAATGGTGTATTGATCATTTTATAAAAGATGGTTTTGGTACAAATCATTGTTATATTAGGGTTGGTTGTGCAGAAGGTCTTAAAAGATATGATTGGCCATATAAAAGTGATGCTGAAAAAGGCTCAACTGAATGCATGACTGGATTATCTTTAAAAATAAAAAAATCTGATAATGATCAATATTACTTAAATGGCAAAATAACTTTTAGATCATGGGATATGATAGATGGTATGCCTGAAAATCTTGGTGGTATTGTTCGTTTATTAGAAGAAACAGCAGGTGAAATAGAAAAGAAAAGTAAAAAGCTAGTTAAAATTGGAACATTATTTGCTGATAGTGATGGTTTACATGTATATGATCATTTCCTAGATTATGCTAAATTATATACAAATACAACTTAGATTACATCTCTTCAATAACATCTATTCCTAATAAATTCAAAGAATTCTTCATAACAACTTTAAAAGATTGCACAATAGCCAATCTTTGTTGTTCCTCATCGCTACCAATTACTTTGCAATGTTGATAAAACTCATTAAATATTTGAGCTAATTTAAAAGTATAATTTGCAATAACATTAGGTGAATAGTTATTATACGAATTTCTAACAACATCTGAAAATTCTCCTAATTTTTTAAGTAATTTTATTTCCTTATCTTCTAAATTCAAAATTTTTATATTAGCTATTTTCCTTTTTGATTTTTTTAATATAGAGGATGCACGAGCATAACTATATTGTAAATATGGTCCTGTATCACCCTCAAATCTTGTTATATCTTGTTCATTAAAAATAATATTTTTATTAACATCTTGAGCTAACATTACATATTTTATTGCACCAAGAGCAATTTTTTTAGCTCTATCATCTAATTCTTTACCAGAAATTTTATTATTTCTTTTTTTAATCTCAATTTTAACCAAATCAATGATTGTTGCTAAGGTTTCATCATATAATATAACTTTTCCTTCTCTAGAAGCCATTTTTCCTGTTGGTAATATGACAAGTCCATATGAAAGATGCTCTTCTTTTTTTGCTAATTTTGGGTTATATATTTCAATGGTCTTTATTAACTGTTTAAAATACATATTTTGTTCAGAACCAACAACATGTAATATTTTATTTGGTTTATATCCTTTATCTTGAAGTTCAGCTAATGCAAAATCTTTAGTTGAATACAAAGGAGTTCCATCTGATTTTAATAATAAAAAAACTCCTAAACCATATTTTTCAAGATTAATTATTGCAGCACCTTCATTTATTATTGCAATTTTTTTCTTAATTAAATCTTTAACAATCTCTATTCCTTTTTTCTCAACTTGACTTTCAAAATAGAATCTATTAAATTTAACTTTAAAATCTGGATAAATAATTTTTTCAAAATAGTCTATACTCCACTTTCTTGTTTTCTTCCATAAATCTAAAAGTTTTTTATCTCCAGCATATAATTTTTGATTTATTTCATTTATTTCTTGAGCAATTTTTTCATCTACAGCAGCTGCACTTGCTTTTGCATAAACAATTCCCAACCATTTACCCTTATTATCTTTAGGCTCTTTTAATCCCAATTTTTTTAGATTGAGTATACCCCATATTGTTTTTGCAACATGCATTCCAATATCCCCTTGGTAATTTACTCTTATAACTTTATATCCTAATTTTTCTATTATTCTACATAAAGATTCACCTAAACATATATTTCTTGTATGTCCTACATGAAAAGCTTTATGAGTATTAGCATGACAAAACTCAACCATTATGTTTCCTTTCTCTTTTCCCTTACCATAATTCTCTTTTTCTTTTAGAATTTGTTTTATAGTATTCTCAGCAAGATATTTTTTATTAATAAAAAAATTCAGATAAGGTCCTCTTGCTTCTACTTTTTCTAAAAAGTTTGCTTTAATTTTATTACTTAATTCTTTAGCTTTTTCATTTGGATTTTGTAATTTAAAACAAGGAAAAGCATAATCTCCAAAATTAGCTGGAGGGACTTCTAAAACTATATCTTTTGTTTCTAATTCTTTTTGTAATAGTTTTATTATCTCTTTTTTATAATTCATAAATAAAAAGAAGAAATAAGGTTATTTAAAGTTTTTTGATTATTTGCTAACACTACTAGCTGCCTTATCTGCTGGATCCATTGTCTTCCAACTTACATTAAATAGATTTTCCATTGCTGTTGCAAAATAAGGTGTATTAACCCATATCCCTATATCATAAGTTGGATGTACTTCTTCGTCATTTAATATCATAAACATTAATTCTTTGTTGTCTACTAAAACAAATCTTGAATTGATTTTGTTATTATGTTTAACTTCTGCTATTTTTGATATAGATTGTATAACTGGTAAATTTTCTTTTGTTATTGGAGCAGCTATTTTTATTTTCACACCTTTTTTAGCTAATCTTTCTAATTCAGGTTTTAATGCTTCTATTTTTCTTAATACTCCTTTAGAGGTTGTCATAATAGTTACTGATTTTTGTGCATTTTTGATCATAGTTTCTAGATGAGTATAAACATTATGTCTACCTCTTATTGCTCCTGATAAATCAGTTGGTTCAACAAATTCAATACCTTGCTTATGCAATGTATTCAATTCTTGTAACACATCTGTACTTTTTAATTCATCTAATTTTTTTACTTTGTCATTTGCATGATTCACTAAATATTTTTTAACACGTTCAACAACTTCTTTGGGCTCAACAGCAAGATACTTGATTGGCTTTCCTAATTTCATAACAACAAAACCTTTTTTCTCTAAACTCTCTAGAACATCATATGCTCTAGATCTTGGAACATTGCCTATATCACTTAATTCACCTGCTGTAGAAATACCCCTAGAAAGTAATGCTGTCCAGATTCTTACTTCATACAGATTTAAACCAAAATATTGTCTAAGTTTATTTAAAAACTCCTCTTTTATAATCATAACTATAACCTCCTAGGACCACCTTCTTTTTATATGTATAGTTAAATTAAATTACTACTAGCATATACAATCTTGTTTCCTTACTCAGTGAAAGCAAAGATTAATAAAAATTAAATATTTTGAGTATTTAAAGATTGTTATATTACAAAATCTATTTTATTTGTTTTGAATATATTTCTTTTATTTTATATATTGTATCAATATCTTTAACACCTTTATCATATCTTACTCTTAAAACTCTTGGAAATCTTAATGCATATCCACTACTATAAGTAGGACTCTTTTGTATTTCCTCATAAGCAATTTCTACAACCAAACTTGGTTTTATTTTCACAATTTTTCCTTCTTGTTTTATAATATTTGGTTTTAATAATTTGGTTAATTGCTTAAAAGTAATTCCTTCTTCATCTTTTTCCTTAATACCAGTACCAACTTTACCAACATCTAAAAATTCACTATCTTTTCTGCATGATAATGTAAAACTAGATAACCATGTTGCCCTTTTTCCCTCACCCCACTCAGCTCCGCTTATAACTAAATCTAAAGTTTCCATTATGGATTTTATTTTTAACCATCCACCAACTCTTCTTCCTGGTTGATATATTGTTTTTAAATTTTTAACCATAACACCCTCATTACCAGCTTTTAAAGATTCTTTGTAGAATTTTTTAGCTTCTTTTTCATTATCAGTAACTAGTTTCTTAGTTAAAACTATTTTCTTAGGAACTTGTTTCACAATTTTTTCTAAAAATTTTCTTCTTTGTTCTTGAGTCTCTTTAGTCAAATCTTTACCCTCATAATACATAATATCAAATAAATTAACTTCAACTGGAAACCTTTTGGCTATGTCTTCTATATCATATTTTCTTTTTATCCTTTGAGAAATATTTTGAAATGGTAAATATTTACCTGTTTTAGCATCATATCCAACAAATTCAGAGTCTAATACATAAGAATCACCTTTAATATTTTTTTCAATATGATTTAAAGTTTCTTTAAATTGATTTGTAACATTTTCCATCCCTCTTGTAAATAATAAAATTTTATTATCTTTTTTATGAATTTGAACTCTAAACCCATCTAATTTATATTCAAAAAGTGCTGGTTTTCCTAGAGCTTTAAAAGCATCTTCTATTGTTTCTACTCTAATAGCTAACATAGCATTTATTGGTCTCATAATTGTTAATCCAATTTTACCTAAACTTTTTTTCTTTGCAACTTTAGCAACTTCAGAATAATCATTCATTAAATCAAATGCTTGCTCAACTTCTTTAAAATCAACATCATATGCTTTTGCAATAGCATCTCTTAAAATACCTTCAGCAACTCCAACTCTTAAAACTTCTAAAACCGTTCTTATAATAAACTTAGCTTCTATAGGTTTAGCACTTGTTAATAGTTCAGCAACTAAACCTATTTTTTTATTAACAGTACCTTCACCTTCTAATACTGATAATTTTCTAATATTATCAAAAACTTTTTTTACAGTTAGTTTATGTTGTACTAATGTTACTTGTTCTTTTTCTTTTGTTAATTCTTCAGCAACTTTGCCTAAATCACCAAGTTTATTTAACATTTTTTCAACTTCTTCTTTGCTAGCACCTGTTGCTAATGTAACAGCCCTTAAAGCTAATTTAGAACTCATTCCAATTTTTCTTTCATCCCAATTTGGAAAGACTTTACCTTGAATTAAATACATTATCTGTTCTAAATCTTCAACAGAAGCTTTTTTCAATAATCTAGAAATAATATCACTTTTCTCTAATCTTTTGGTTGTTTTTTCTAGTTCTTCATAAACATTAACTAGATCTAAATAATCCATAGAAATGTTTAAATATTCGGCAACTTTTAAACCTTTTGGATGACCATAGAAAATATAATTAAAGAAAGAAGATCTATTAGAAAATATATAGACAAAAAAGTTACATTTGATAAAATTGGTAAGATTATAGAAGCTGGGATTTATGCTCCTTCTTCTGGAAATATACAAAATTGGAGTTTTATAATTGTAAGAGATACACAAAAAAAAGAAGAAATAGCAGCAGCATCTTTAAAACAATATTGGATGACAACTGCTTATGCATATATTATAATTTGTAATAACACACAAAAAATAGAAAAATTATATGGTAATCATGGTAAAATATACTCAACACAAAATTGTGCACTAGCAGCCGAAAATATGATGCTAATGGCAGAATCTCTTGGCCTTAGTACATGTTTTGTTGGAGCTTTTGATCATAATGCAATCTCAAGAATTTTAAAATTACCTTCTACAATAATCCCAGAAATAATATTAACTCTTGGTTACGGTGATGAAAAACCAATAAAAACATCAAGAGACCCTATTGAAAAAGTTACATTCTTTGAAGAATATGGCAAAAAAATGGTTGATGATTTTTCATTTTGGCCATTACAAAAATTTGAAAAAGATATTAAAGATTTAAGAGAAAAACACTCAAAAAAAGTAAGCGAATTCTATAAAAAAATTAAGAAATAAGTTTTCTCACTTTATTTTTTAAAATAAAAATCAAGCCAGTGCCTTCTAGGCACCAGCAAAAAAGACTAAAGTGAGGGCAAAAATTTAGGGGGGTTTGCCCTTTTAAATGTAATTTATCTTCTTAATGCAGTCACTACATCTATGCCTAACTCTTGACTCATTTGCGATGCCTTTGAAGCAATTTTTTTATGATCACTTCTTCCTAAGATATATGGTGAGTTTACTCCTGTAATTATAGTCATGACTCTTATTCTACCATTTAGGTTTTCATTTATTCTGGCTCCCCAGATAACGTTAGCATCTGCATCTAAAGTTTCTGTTATTATTTCACCAACTTTGCTAACTTCATCTAATGTTAAATCATCTCCACCACTTACATGAATTAAAGCACCAACTGCGCCTTCATAGCTAACATCTAATAATGGATTAGTTAATGCTCTTCTAGTGGCTTCCTCTACTCTATTCTCAGAGTCAGATTCACCTATTCCAATTACAGAAACGTCTCCATCAGCCATAATTGCTTTTACATCAGCGTAATCTAAGTTAACTAAACTTGGAATTGCTATTGTTTCAACTATACCTTTTATCATAGTACTAACCAATTCATTTGCAACTGCAAATGCTTGTTGTACTGGTAAGTTTCCAGCAATATTTACTAATCTATTATTATCAATAACAATAACAGTATCAGAAACTTCTCTTAATTGTTGTAATCCAAATTCAGCTTTATCAACTCTTGCTCTTTCAATATCGAATGGCATGGTTACAGTACCTATAACAATAGCACCAACTTCTTTAGCTACTTGTGCTATAATAGGAGCAGCACCAGTTCCAGTACCTCCACCCATTCCTGCACATATAAAAACCATATCAGCGTCTTTCAAAACCATTTTCAAATCATGTAAACTTTCTTTAGCAGCTTCTCTTCCTTTATCAGGAAAACCACCGCATCCCAAACCTCTGGTTAATTCTTTTCCAATCAAAACTTTGTGATCAGCTTCAGTTATATCTAAATGTTGTTTATCTGTGTTTACAGCAATAATCTCAGCACCTTGCACACCTTTTTTGTGTAACCAACTAATCATATTGCTTCCACCACCACCAGCTCCAATTACTTTAATTTGAGCTTGGCCAACTTTCATTGAACTTGTGTCAATAGTTGGAGCACTTTTTAATGCATCTTTTACTAAAAAATCCATCATTTTCATTTTCCCCCTTTTTTGGTTTTCATTTGATTTTTATGTGAGATATATATTCTCTAAAACAATAATATTTATATCTCGGTTATGTTTTATTACTTTTAGAAATCTTTTTCATCAAAAGTTTAGATGATTAATGATTCAAACTTGAGAAGAAGATAAATCTAAATAAGACTTATGTTTTCGAAGTTCATTTCAGCGACCAAATTGAAATGAAACTTTAATTAATTCTTATATAATTATTTTTATATAAACAATTTACTTATAAATATGATTAAGATACAAAATATATATTCAAGAATATAAATGTTATTTAATACAATTTCTTTTTATTAATTTTAATGAAAAAATATAATTTTAAAGAAAGTGATTTAATAGAAATTAGAACTTCTTCTGAAAAATTACAAGGAGTTTTAATGCAATCTCCTTCGCAAAATCTAGTTATAAAATTAAATAATGGTTATAATCTATCAATAAATAAAAATGATATAGAAAATATTAAACTATTAAAAAAATATAAACCTCAAAAAGAAAAAGAAATTTCTCAGATAAAGGTTAATAAAAGTTTACCAACGATTTCAATATTACATACAGGTGGTACAATAGCTTCTAAAGTTGATTATAAAACCGGAGGAGTTAGCTTCAAATTTACTCCACAAGACTTATTAGAAATGTTTCCCGAACTAAGAGACATAGCAAACTTCAAAGCTAAACTTGTAAGAAAAATGTGGTCTGATGATTTAAGATTTAAGCATATGTCCATTCTCACAAATGAAATTAAAAATGAAATTAAAAACAAAGTTGATGGAATAATAATAGGAATGGGAACAGATAATTTAGCAGTAGCAAGTGCTGCTTTATCCTTTGCTTTAGAATCTTGCCCGATTCCAATAATTTTAGTAGGAGCTCAAAGAAGTTCTGATCGTGGTTCAAGTGATGCTGCTGTAAACTTAATATGTGCAGCCAACTTTATAGCAAAAACTGATTTTGCTGGTGTTGCAATTTGTATGCATGAAAATATGGAAGACAATAATTGTTTAATTTTACCTGCATGTAAAACTCGTAAATTGCATACTTCTAGAAGAGATGCATTTAAAGTAGTTAATGAAGAACCTATAGCAAAGGTAAATTATTACACAAAACAAATAGAATTTCTAAGACATGATCATACTAAAAAAGGTAATAAATTAATAATTAAAAATAAATTTGAAGAGAAAGTAGCTTTAATTAAAATAACAATAAATATGACTGCAAATCAATTTAGTGCATATAAAGGTTATAAAGGCTTAATTATTGAAGGAACAGGTCTAGGACATACACCATTAGATGTTATTGATAAAGAGACTAAAGAGCATGATAAAATAAAAAAAGCACTAGAAAATTTATCTAAAAATTGTGTTATTGTAATGACCCCTCAATGTATATTTGGCCGTGTTAATATGAATGTTTATTCCAAAGGTCGTGATTTACAAAAAATTGGAATAATTTCTGGTGAGGATATGTTACCAGAAACAGCATTTGTAAAATTATCTTGGTTATTAGCTAATTATCCAAAAGCTCAAGTTAAAGAACTAATAAAAGAAAATCTCCGTGGTGAAATAAATAAAAGAATTTTACCTGATGAGTTTATATAACTTTTTATAAATTTTTAAATAGTAATAAAAATATGAGCAATGATTCATTAAGTTTTTAAGCAAATTATTTCTATATTTATAATATGAAAAGGGGAGATATTTTACTACAAAAGAGAATAAATTATAATTATGATGACATGGATTTCTACGAACAAGACTACATAGAAGAAGCACTAGAGGATGATGAAATCTCTAGTGAAGAACAAGCATTCATGGTTGGTTATCTTGAAGAATAATAAAAAATAACAACAATAACTGTATATTTTAAATAGTTAAAACTTTATTAATTCTATAATGTATATTGGTGATTTACTAAATAAAATAAGATGGGATCCAAAAGAAAACCCACAAGATTATACTATAGTTTATTTTGATAGGATGTTAGAAAAAAGAATAGAAATTCCATTTGCTTCTATTTCAAGAGCTGGTACTTTTATGATTTTTAAACAAAATAATAAAGATATTCATATACCTCTACATAGAATAAGAGAAGTAAGAAAAAAGGAAAAATTATTTGGGAAAGATAAATTATATAAATAAATAAAAAGTAATCTAATCATGATTGATTATAAAAAGCTTGATTTTAAGTGTGGTCTAGAGATACATAAACAATTAGAGACTCATAAATTATTCTGTAATTGTCCTTCTTTTGTAAATGATCCAAACAAACCTGATATAATAATAAACCGAAAGTTAAGATCAGTTGCAGGTGAAACAGGTACTTTAGATATAGCTGCTGAATATGAAAAATCTAAAAATAAAAATTTTGTTTATGAAGCATGCTCAACTTCTTCTTGTTTAGTTGAATTAGATGAAGAACCACCACATCCAATAAATCAACATGCAATTGATATAGCTTTAGAAATTGCTCTATTATTAAATGCTAAAATAGTAGATGAAATACAAATAATGAGAAAAACAGTAATAGATGGCTCAAACACATCTGGTTTTCAAAGAACATCTTTAATAGCTTTAAATGGTTATATAGAAACTTCAAAAGGTCGAGTTCTAATACCTGAAATTTACTTAGAAGAAGAAGCTGCTAAAAAAATAAAAGAAGATGAAAAAACAATAATCTATAGATTAGATCGTTTAGGTGTTCCTTTAGTAGAAATAAAAACAGATTCTAGTATAAAAGATCCAGAACATGCAAAAGAAACAGCAGCTTTAATTGGTATGATTCTAAAATCAACAGGTAAAGTTAAATCTGGCCTAGGAACAATAAGACAAGATGTTAATATATCAATAATGAATAAAGCTAGAACAGAAATAAAAGGTTTTCAAGATTTAAGATCAATTCCAAAAGTCATTGAAAATGAAGTTAAAAGACAATTGTCTATAATAGAAAGAAATGAAGAATTAAAAAACGAGGTTAGAAAAGCAGAAGATAATTTTACAACCACTTTTTTAAGACCAATGCCTGGTTCATCTCGTTTATACCCTGAAACAGATGTTCCCTTTGTTATAATAACAAAAGAAAGAATTTCTAAAATTAAGTTACCCGAACTTATTACAATAAAGGCCATGAAATTAGAAGAGATGTACAATCTACCTGCACAATTAGCAAGAGAGTTAATTAACAATAAAACATTTGAAAAGTTTGTAAACAAATATACAATAGAACCTTCTTTGATAGCACATATTTTAATAGATATCCCAAAGGAAATTAAAAAAAGAAATAACTTAGATCCTAAAAAATTAAAAGAACAAGATTTTGAATTTATTTTAGATAATTTAAATAAGAATATTATATCTAAAGAGGCTATTATTGATATCTTATCTGAGATTATTCAAAACAAAAAAATTGATATTAACAAATACAAATTGATATCTATAGATAATATAGAACAGGAAGTAAAGGATATGGTACAAAAAAATAAAGGTGCTTCTTTTAATGCTCTTATGGGTATTATAATGGAAAAATATCATGGTAAGATTGATGGCAAAAAAGCTTCTGAGTTAGTTAAAAAATACATTTCATAAGAATAAAAAAATTTATAAATAACAGAAAGTTGATTGTTCAATAACAATGAAAAAAAGATTTAATAAATCAATTATAATATTATATATTTTGATTATTTTAATAATAGCCTTTGATGCTTTTTATTATATAAAATTTATTAATAATGAAAAATGGCAATGTTCTCAAATAATGTGTAAAAAAGTCAAAACAGTTCAAGAATGGACAGATGAAAATTGTGTAAATGATAAAGGTACTACAATGTGTAATGTAGTACTCAACAACGAAAAGCAACTTGTTCCTTTACAATCAATAAATCAACAAAACCTTCAACAGCTTCTAAATCAACAATGTCTTCAAGGATATTGCATACAAGAAGTAAAAGTAAGACCTGTTAATTATACAATAGATACAACGTCTCAAAAGTAATAATATTTATATATTCTTATTCTTATAAATTTGTTTAATGAAAAAGAGGAATATTTTTAAAATATTTTTTATATTGATATTATTTCTATTAGTTTTAGCAATTACAAAAGCAGATTTATACTGTTATGTTAATCAAACATGTACATCTAGTATTGCTTTACTAAGATTTCAAAATGATTCTGGTGGAATGAATAATTCGCATGCTCAAATTTATGATTATCCTGATGCTTATAATTTTACATTATGTTGTAATTCAACAAGTTATGAATTACAAAATAATTGTACTGGCGGTACAACAATTTTAAGATTAGAAAATTTAACAAATTC
>JAPLZO010000015.1 GCA_026394995.1 Candidatus Woesearchaeota archaeon
ATTGTAGACAAAGGAGATTCATTTACATCAGGAATATTAACAAAAGAAGCTTTTGTACATATCCTAATAATAGTAGCAGCTATCTATATTTTTGCTTTATCCTTAAAAGTGATATTTAAGTTTATTGAACATTACCTTATAAATAAATTTGAAACAAATTTGATTATTGATCTAAAAGTAAGATTTTTTAACCATTTAGTTTCTTTATCCCACAAATTTCATGTTTCCCACAGCACAGGTTCTCTAATATCTCGATTAGGTAGGGGTAGTCGCGCAATAGAAAAAATGAGTGATATAATCATATTCAATGTGGCTCCTTTAATATTTCAATTAGCAATTGTTGCTATTACAATAATTTATTTTGATCTTTTATCAGGTTTAATCTTAATTATAGCAGCAATAGTATTCATAATATTTAGTTATATATCTCATAGAATGCAAGAAGAATCAAGCTTAAAAGCAAATGATGCAGAAGATAATGAAAAAGCTTTAGTAGCAGATATTTTTACAAATATTGATTCAGTGAAATATTTTGGAAAAGAGTCATATATAAAAAATAAATTTAAAAAAATAGCCTTAATTACAAAATATTGGACTAGAACAAACTGGAATTACTATAATTGGATATTTTCAGGTCAAAATTTAATAACTGCAATTTTACTTTTTTTCCTAATGTATCTTCCATTAATAAAATTTCTAAATAAAGAATTAACTTTAGGAACACTAGTATTTATCTATACAACCTATGGCCTATTATTAGGCCCATTATATAGTTTTATTAATGGTATGCGTGATTTCTTTAGAGTAATGTCTGATTTTCAAGCTTTATTTGAATATAACAAAATAAAATCAGAAGTTAAGGATTTACCTAATGCTAAAGAATTAAAAATAAAACAAGGTTCAATAGAATTTAAAAATGTTAATTTTAAATATGGGAACAGAAAAATTTTTGAAGATTTCAATCTAAAAATACCTAAAAATAAGAAAGTTGCATTTGTTGGTCATTCTGGATCCGGAAAATCAACTTTAATAAAGTTAATCTATAGATTTTATGATGTTGATTCTGGTGAAATATTAGTAGATAATAAAAATATTAAAAACTTTAAACAAGAATCATTAAGATCTGATATGAGCATTGTTCCTCAAGAATGTATTTTATTTAACGATACTCTGTATAATAACGTAGCTTTCTCAACTCCAAAAGCCTCAAAACAAGAGGTAATGAATGCTATTAAAGTCGCTCAACTTGATAAAATAATCCAAGAATTTTCAGATAAAGAAAACACTATAGTAGGAGAACGTGGTATTAAGTTATCAGGTGGCGAAAAACAACGTGTTTCTATAGCTCGTGCTATTTTAGCAAATAAAAAAATACTAGTTTTAGATGAAGCAACATCTTCTCTTGATTCACAAACAGAATATGAAATTCAAGCAGATTTACAACAATTAATGAAAAATCGTACAACCCTAATTATTGCTCATAGATTATCAACAATTATGAAAGCAGATTTTATTGTAGTAATTAAAAAAGGTAAAATAGTACAAAAAGGAACTCATGCTCAATTAATTAAAAAACAAGGTGAATACAAAAAATTATGGAACCTACAAAAAGGTGGTTATATCAAATAAACATATAAATCTTATTATTTATTATGGCTATTATAGATAACTTAAAATGAAAATAAGAAAATCAAAAATTAATGATATAGAACAAATTGTAAACCTTTGGAAAGAAACAGGTTTATATTTTGAACCATTTGACAAAAAAGAAAGATTAATAGAAAAAATAAAAAATGAACCAGAATTACTTCTTGTTGCAGAAGATAAAGAAAAAATTATTGGTGCAGTAATTGGAAATTATGGTTGGCGAGTATCTATAGATCATATAGCAGTAGATAAAGAATACAGAAAACATGGTATTGGAAAAACACTTTTAGGAGAAATAAAAAGAAATTTAAAGGCTAAAGGAGCCACAATAGCACTTATTGATAGTAATCTACCAAAAAAATTCTGGGATAAATTAGGATGTAATTATAGAGGAAAATATTATAATTACACAATTAAATTATAATATTTAATTTTAATAAACTCTAGAACCAAAAACTTTATAAATAACCATTTATTTTCTTATTATATGAATTCTGAGGTAATCTAAATGAACGAGTTAAATATAAAAAAAGGTACAACCACAGTTGGTATAATGTGTAAAGATGGTATTGTAATGGCAGCTGATAAAAGAGCTGTTCTAGGCATGTCTATAATTGGTGATAAAAACGTAGACAAAGTTTTTAAAATAGCAGACAACATAGCAGTTACAATTGCAGGAACTGTTTCAGATGCTCAATTAATTACAAAATTAATAAAAGCAGAATTAAGATTAAAAAAAGTTAGAACAGGTAAAAATTCAAGTATAAAAGAAACAGCAAATTTGTTAGGTACCATTGTTTATCAAAATATTCGTAGATTTAGTCCTATACTAGGAATCACTGGATTTTTATTAGGTGGTTCTGATAATACTGGTTTTCATTTGTATGAAATAGGTCCTGATGGATCTGTTTTAGAACAAGAAAATTATATAACAGACGGATCTGGAATGGTAATGGCATTTGGTGTTTTAGACACATTATACAAAAAAGATATGTTAATAACAGATGGTATTAAATTAGCTGTTAAAGCTATAAATGCTGCTATGCAACGTGATACAGCAACAGGTGAAGGAATTGATGTTTATGCAATTACAAAAGATGGCATTAAAAAAGTGTTTACAAAAAGAGTAGATACAACTATCTCAGTATGATTTTCTTTTAAGATATAAACAATAAAAAATGAGTACAATTTTAGATGAAATATTAAAAAGTATCCCAAAAGAAGCAAAAATAACTTCTTCATTCTTTGAGGGAGCTAATATTATTTTATATAGCAAGGACATTGACTTCATAATAAATGATAATACAACAATAAAAGAACTTGTTAATAATTTCAAAAAGCGTATTGAAGTACGCCCTGATCCTTCTATTACTTTAGATATAGAAAAAGCAGAACAAGTAATTAGAAAGATAGTACCCGAAGAAGCTAAGATAGATGAGATTACATTTGACCCTCAACGTTCTATTGTTATTATAGAAGCTGAAAAACCAGGACTTGTGATAGGAAAACAAGGCGAGTTATTAAAGGAAATAAAAAAACAAGCATTATGGGTTCCTTTAATTAAAAGAACTCCTCCAATCAAATCAAAAATAGTCGATAATATTAGACATGTTTTATATGAAAATAATGATTACAGAAAAAAATTCTTGAATAAAGTTGGTGAAAGAATATATGATGGTTGGTTACGTGAGAAAAAACATGAATGGGTTAGACTTAGTTATTTAGGTGGAGCTCGTCAAGTAGGAAGATCTTGTTTATTTTTACAAACACCAGAATCAAGAATTTTAATAGATTGTGGTGTTAACATAGCAGCTCAAGAAGAAAATATGTTTCCTTATTTAGATGCTCCTGAATTTAGAATTGAAGATTTAGATGCCATTATTTGTTCTCATGCTCATCTTGATCATTGTGGCCTTATTCCATATCTTTATAAGATGGGTTATCGTGGACCCTTATATTGTACAGAACCAACTCGCGATGTTATTGCTTTACTAACTCTAGACTACATAGGAGTTTCTTATAAAGAAGCTAAAAAATCATTATATACCTCTACTGATATAAAAGAAATGGTTAAACACACTATTACAGTAAATTATGAAGAAGTAACTGATATTACACCTGATGTTAGATTAACTTTGTATAATGCAGGACATGCTATTGGTTCTAGTATGGTACATTTACATGTTGGAAACGGTTTACATAATTTACTTTATACAGGCGATTTCAAATATGGTCGTACTCAACTACTTGAACCTGCTGATAATAAATTCCCAAGATTAGAAACTTTAATGATAGAATCAACCTATGGTGCAAAAGAAGATGTAGTCGAATCAAGAAAACAAGCAGAAGAAGAATTGATTAGCATTGTTAAAAAAACAATATCAGAAGGCGGTAAAGTTTTAATACCTGTTTTAGGAGTTGGTCGTTCTCAAGAAATATTACTAATTTTAGAACAAGCTATCAGAACAGGTGCTCTAGAAAAGATACCGGTTTATGTTCAAGGTCTTGTTTGGGATGTTACAGCAATTCATACAGCCTATCCTGATTATTTAAATAAAGTTATTCGTAAATCAATATTCCATAAAGATGCAAATCCATTTTTATCTGATGTTTTTATAAGAGTAGGTTCTAGAAAAGAACAACAAGAAATTTTAGAAGAATCAGGACCTTGTGTTATAATGGCAACAGCTGGTATGTTAAATGCTGGTGCTTCAGTCGAGTATTTCAAAGAATTAGCGCCTTATCCCAAAAACTCATTAATATTTGTATCTTATCTAGGTGAAGGTTCACTTGGTAGAAGAGTTCAGAATGGAGACAAAGAAATTTTAATGAATGGTGATGGTAAACAAGAAGTTGTAAAAGTTAACATGAATATATACACAATAAGAGCATTTACAGGTCACTCAGATAGGAATGAATTAATTAGATTTATTTATGATGTTGATCCTAAACCAAAAAAAGTTATTGTTAACCATGGTGAATCTTCTAAATGTCTAGAACTAGCTTCAACAATCCATAAAACTCAAAAAATAGAGACAGTTGCTCCTAAAAATCTCGAAGCTGTTAGAATAAAATAGATTTCTTTGTATCTTATTAGTAGTAACATAAT
>JAPLZO010000027.1 GCA_026394995.1 Candidatus Woesearchaeota archaeon
ATTTTTGGAACTGTCCAAAAAGGAGCCCACTTAGTTTGCTTTCTTTTTTTTACAAGTCTTTTCTTTTTTGCTTTATGTATATATCTGCTCATTTTCTTTGAATTTTAATATCTCTTTTTGGTTTTTGTATCCTTATTAGCAAATCTTTAAATTGCTCATCACTAATTTTTTCTTTAATTTGACCCATTTCTATACCCTGTGCAATAATAGCTATTACTTGAATAGCCAATTCTGGATGGGCACTTTTTAAATTTCCATATCTTGAAATTGCTTCATTGGTCATATATTGTTTGGCTATATTTTCTAAAGCTACAATCTGTTGTTGTAATTTTATTTGTTCTTTAAGATCATTTTGGATCTTTTTTAAATTATTCATTTTAAATTTTTACTTAAACTATCTAAAAACTTTTTACCTTTTGGTGTTATAATACGACCTTTATGAACTTTTTTTTCTGCAAATTTTATATAACCACTTTTTTCTAAATCCTGTAATATTGTTCTTATTATTTTTCCACTACCAGGATATACTCTTTCGGGTTTATGCCCCATATTTTTTTTAGAAGAATACTTTTTTCTTAATTTTTCTACACCAATAGGTCCATTTATGTATATTTTTCTTAGTATAGAAGCAGCTCTCATATACCACCAATCATTTTCTATAGGTGGTCTTTCTTTACCAGCTCCTGTCTTAACAAATTTAGCCCATTGAGGCATTTTAATATCTTTCTTGAGCTCTTCAGCTGCCTTTTTTATCAATTTTTCAGCACTTACATCATATATACTTGCCATTTTATACCTTTATTGAATTAACAATAAACTTTAAAATCTATTTAAAAAGCTTTCTATTCAATCCTTTTAATAATGATTTTGTATTATTCCATGTTAACATTTTTATATCTTTTTGTTTACTTACCCATAAATACTTATTATGCTCTTTTCTAGTATTATTATTTAATACAATTTTGCTGTCTTTATCAATTTTAACTAGAAATATATCATCTATTATAACATCATGATAATCCCATTTAAATTTAATTTGCTTATTTATCTTTTTAATAACCTTAAATTTTTTAATATCTATTTCTTCTTTTAACTCTCTTTTTAGAGCTTGTAAAGCAGTTTCATTTTTCTTAATACTACCTTTTAAAATCTCCCACCCATTCCATCTAAGAACACGATGTAAAATCAAAAAATAAACTTTGTCTTTATCTTTAAAATATATAATAGCACCAATTTTTTTAACTAACATTTTAAATCTTCTTTAATTTTGGTCCTTCATTTGTGTCATCAATATGCCAACCTAGTTCTCTAATTTTATTTCTTAACTCATCTGCTTTTTTCCAGTCTTTATTTTTTCTTGTTTTTTCTCTTTCTTTAATGAGTTCCTGAACTTCTTCTGAAATCTCAAAATTACTTTTAATTGTAATTTTATCTATGGTACCTAATTTATCTTTTAGAACAATTTTGTGTTCAATACCTTTTTTTAATAAATCTAAACTAAGAATTTTATCCATATCTTTTATTGTTCTAATCTTACCTTGTGCATTTTTATCTCTTAATAAATTCCATAAAATAGAAACAGCTTTAGGCATATCTAAATCATCATTAATTGCTTTTTCAAACTCTTTAAGATATTTTTCATTTATCTTTTTATCATCTTTTAATTCAGAAATAATATTTTTTATTCTTTCATAAGAGTTTTGCCCATTTTTTAGATTATCTAATGTAAAATCCAAAGGACTTCTATAATGAGCTGTATAAGTAAAGTATCTATAAGCTAAAGCTTTAAAACCTAGATTTTCTAATTCCTCAATTGTATATAAATCACCTTTACTCTTACTTATTTTTTCTCCTTTAAATGTTAAAAAAGCCCCATGAATCCAATAATTAACAAATTTTTTTCCAGTTGCAGCCTCTGATTGTGCAATCTCATTTGTATGATGTATTGGTATGTGGTCTTCTCCTCCTGTATGAATATCAAAATGCTCTCCTAAATACTTGGATGACATTGCTGAACATTCAATATGCCAGCCAGGAAATCCGATGCCCCATGGACTGTCCCATTCCTGCTGCCTAACTCCCGG
>JAPLZO010000057.1 GCA_026394995.1 Candidatus Woesearchaeota archaeon
GGCCTTGTAAATTAGTATCTGTTTGGTATAAAGCTGGAAATAATGATTGTGAAAAATTATAAATCTTAAAAACGGCTTTGTGTAAATAGTCATAAAAATCATTGACTTTATACACAGATTAAATACTTTTTACACAAATAATTTACTTATTACACAAGAGCTACTTTATACACAAAGCCCTTAAAAACAAAAAGCTTATATATTAATTTACAAATCTTAAATTTAAAGAGGTTATAATAATGAATAAAAAAGGTGCTGAATTACCATTAACAACAATGATTGTTGCTATTATAGTTATTGTTGTTTTAGTTGTTATCATAGCATTTTTCTTATCAGGAACTTATAGTTTAAAACAATCAATTTCTAGAATATTTTATGGAACTACTGGTGGAACTGATCAGGGTTTAGCTGTACAGATTTGTCAACAAAATTGTGATGTTGCAAAAAGTTTAACTAATCCAGATCTTCAGAAACAGTCTCAATTTTGTAAACAATATTTTAATTTAGACACTAATAATGATGGAGAGGCAGATTTTAATCCAGATACATCTGGTAAAAAAGTTTATATAAGATGGTATTGTACACCAGAAGCAGCAACATCAGCAGCAAGCAAAGAAAGTATATCAGGAACTCAACCAGAAAGAAGATCTTTAGCTATTCCATGTGAAATATCTTGTTAGAAATTAACATAATTTTTATATACTCTTTTATTTTGTAATTATTATGTATAAAAAAGGGGATTTGGATTTAAGTTTAAAAGCTATAATTGGAATTGTTTTTGGTATAATATTTTTATTAATAATTTTTCCTTTGATAGAAAATGTTTATAATATGCTAGCTTCTAATGAAAAAGATGATGCTGCTTCTTTTACAGAATTTGTTAATAGAATAAATATTTTGAAAGATAATGAAAAAAGTGATTTGAATGTATATGTAGCAGAAAATCATTGTTTTATACCTTTTAGTAAAAATCAACAAGAATATGATAATATAAAAAGAAGTAGTAACTGTAATATAGATAAATCTTGTATGTGTAGATGTATTAAATCTAATGAAAAAGAAAATATGGTATGTGAAGAGTGTATAGCCTTAGATTTGGATTCTATAGAATTTGAACAACCATTCAGAGGATTACCTTTGTGTAATCAAGAATTAACATTAACTCTAGAAAGAAAAGGGAATTCTATAACAATGATTCCTAAAACTAAGTAACATTTATAAATTAATATTCTTTAAAAGTTTATATGAATAAAAGAGGGATGGATGAGAGGTTATTCTTTTGGACATTTTATTTAGTAATTGTTGTTTTTATATTCTTAACATTATATAATCATTTACAAGATGTTTCTCAGAATAGAGTATATAATGAGAATTTTTTAGCAAGAGATGTTGCTTTGTTTATAAATACCATATATGATGCGCCTGGTGATGTTTATGCACAGTATCCTATACAAAAAAGAGAATATGATTTTGCAATTGGTAAATTTAAGGAGGGATATTATGCTAAAGTTAAATATGTAGATGGAAGTTTTTATAGTGAATATCCATATGCTGAGAATTTGTATTCTGGTCAAGCTAAAGCTGTACTTGGAGAAGGTTATGGTACAGCAGTTATTGATTTTAATAAATATGGAGATGGTTTTATTTTAGAAGAAGATTATGGTGTTAATACAAAATTAGATTCTTTTGAATTACAAAGAATACAACAATCTAAATTTATATGGCCTGTTGATGAAAAAGTTGTAACTAGTTGTTTTGGTGAGAGAATAATTAGTGAAGGAAGTAATGATCATAAGGGTATAGATATTAGAGCTAAAATGGGAACTAGTGTTAAAGCTATTGGAGATGGAGTTATTAAAAAAATTGTTCCTTCTTTAGGACAAGTTACTATTGTTTATGGTAATGGTATTGTTTATAGTTATTTTCATTTAAGTTCTATTAATATCAAAGAAAGCGATAATGTCAAACAAGGTCAAGTAATTGGTAAATCGGGCGATACGGGTGCTAAAGGAAATCCACATTTGCACTTAAAAATTACTATTGATAATAATTATGTTGATCCTTTAGTTTTTTATGATTTAAATGATATATTATTTAGCAGGAGTTCAAATTGCTATTATAATATTAAAAATTATCCACAATATGTTAAATATATACAGGAGCATAATATAGCATGAATAAAAAAGGAACAAGTGTTACATTTTATGAATTAATTATCTGGATATGGAGAATTGTATTTTTAATTATAGTTATAGGCGGATTTGTTTATATAATAAATTTATATGAAACAAGAGAAATTAAAGTTCAGGATTTAGAATTAAATTTAATTGGTTTAAGAACTTACTATTCTGGAGATTGTTTTGCTTATAAAGAAAATAATAGAGTTTATACTGGGATTATTGATTTTAATAAATTTAATGAAGAAAGGTTAAGTAATTGTTTAGCTGGTAATTATTTAATAAAATTAAATTTACAGAATAAAAATAAAACTATATTCTTAAATAAGCAAGATTTTGAGTATAAAGAACAATTTTGTAAATTCCAAAATTTTTATTGCAGTGAAAGAAAACAATATGTCTTGATAAATGATAATGGAAAATTAGAACAAGATATGTTAACAATAAAGGTGATTAAGAATGAGTAAAAAAGGGTTTTTTGATTTAGTGGACATTTTTGCATTTATATTTTTATGTCTAATATTTACTGTTTTTTATATTTATTTTTTATCTGGTGCCAATTTACAAAAAAGTTTTTCTGAAAATGAGGTTAAAGTTTTAGAATATAAAGATTTGAACACATTACTATTAAATTATTTGAGAACTCCTATTGATAAAGATAAAACAATTTCTGATTTATTAATCGAGAGTTATATCAAAAATGATTATAAAGAATTTGAAAATAAAACTAAAGAAATTCTAGATAAATCCTATGATTCCAATTTTTGTTTTATGTGGAATTTGGATATTAATTCAATGCCTGATAACAAAAAGATATTTGGTATTTTAAATAAGAAGGTTTTAATGAGAGATCCTACAGGAGATGTTAGTGCATATTTACCAATATATAAAGATAAAGCACATTTCTTAAAGGTGAGGTTATATGAGTATTGTGCTTAATAAGAAAGGTATAATTGTGCCATTGATGGCCATATTTGCTTTAGTACTATTTGTAAGTGCAGCTGTTATGTTTTATGGTTCTGAAAGTATAACTGAAGAAAAAGTCATTGGTAAAATACAATTAGAATTAATAAAATTATATCAGGAAGGAGAAAGAATTTTATTTTATATTGATGAAAGTGCAAAAAATAGTGAGTATAATTCTTTATTAGATTTAGGCAAAAATGGTGGTTACTATAAAACTGATTGTGAAAAAGTAAATGGGTATTACATATTAAGTGATAATTGTAAACCAAATTATAAAGAAAGCTTTGTTAATTATTTTAAAGATAATTTAAATTTTTATTTAAGTAAGTATCCTGATAAATTATTAAAAATAGATTACAATATTAAATTAGACAATGGATATATAATTGGAGAGCCTAAAGATAGATATTCTTTATTGTATGATAAAACTTTAGTTAATGAGTTTAAAGTTAAAGATGAAGGTATAACTAGTAAATATGATGATTTAATTAAAAAAGCTAGTGTTAAATATAATGTTGATGAAAATTTGATTAAGAAAATGGTACAAAGAGAATCTCAATTTAATCCAAATGCTGTTTCTAAAGTAGGA
>JAPLZO010000004.1 GCA_026394995.1 Candidatus Woesearchaeota archaeon
GTGGTTTTTTGTAAACTTGAAATTGAGGTTTTATTGTTTCTTTTAATAATTTTTTAAATTCTTTTTCTATATCCAACTTCAAAACCTCTTTTTATAAGATGATTATCCTTTTTGATAAAATTTAGACCATTTGGTATGTATTGGTTTTCTTTTTAGCTTTAATAAATTTTTCTCACATTTCTTACTACAAAAATCTAAGGATTTACCATCATTTTTAACAAAAATAAATCCAGTACCTGGTTCTATTGTTTTTCCACAAAATATACAAGTGCTCATCTTCTACCTTGTGTTAATTTTCTTGCTTCTATTTCAGTTTCACGCAACATTAAAATATCTTTTTCTCTTATAGGACCTTTAACATTTCTTCTTAAAATTTTACCTGAATCTCTTCCTTCTAAAATTTTACATCTAACTTGAGTGATTTCTCCACGCATTCCTGTTCTTCCAATTACTTCTTCGACTACAGCTGGAGTTGCAGTTGTAAAACTAACTGCAGTTGTTTTTTCCTGTTTAACTTCCTGAGTTTTTTCAGGTCTTTCTTTTTTTTCAGTTTTTTCTTCACTCATTGTTTAAGTTTTAATATTATATCCTTTATTAAATCTCTAGAATCACCTTCTTGAATTATAGCAACACTTGATGTTCCTACTTCTAATCCAGCTGCTGCTCCTAATTCTTCTTTATTTGGAACTTCTACGCAAGGAGTATTTTTTTCTTTGCATAAAGGAACAATGTGCATTATAACTTCAGGTGGATTAACATTTTTAGCTACTAGAACAAGTTTTGCAATACCACGTTCTATTGCCTTTGTTGTTTCATTAGTACCTTTTTTTATTTTACCTGTCTTACGAGCTATTTCAACAGCTTCATAAGCATTGTTAATTATATCTTTTGATACTTCAGCCATTTTAACCTCCTGTTAAATCATTGGTTAAAGTTTATTAAAAGTATACTATTTAAAAAGGTTTTGATTTATTAGATTATTTATATTCTATAGATTAAATGATATAAATATTTATAAAGAATTTGATTTTTTAATTTGTATGAGATACAACAATGAGAAAGTAGAAAAGATATTAGAACATATTTCAATTGATAGTTTTTTAAAAGTTATAAATACTGCAATTTTGTTATTAGGAGATGGTACTAAAATAGAAAGACATCCTCTAGAAACTATATTATGTTATGAAATTCCAAGAATTAAGATTACAGATCGTTTAAAACCTATGACTAAAGATCAAGCATCTGATGTTATACAAGAATTTATATTTCAAAGTTATTTAACAATGTCTGATAATAATCCAAATCCTAAATCAGAATTATATTTTGAGTTTACAGAAAAAACTAGAAAAATATTAGATCGTTCTTATTGGTAGATTTAGTTATGAGTATACCAAAAAGTTAGTTTGTTCTTATCTTTTTTATCAAATCTACAAAAACCAAATCTTTCAAATTGTATAATATCATTAACTTTTAATTTTTTAGTATCTTTTTCAGATAAACCTTTTGCAACAGAACCATCTGACATTATTATTTCTGTTTTTATTAAATCTTTAGAAACAGGTAACCAGTGGATTAATTTAGCATTTAATTCTTTATCCATATTTTTAGAGATAAACTCATTATTTTTGAAGTTAAATAAGTGCATAAATCTATACATCTTATTTTTTTTGAGTTTATCTGTAATGTAGAATTGATTATTTGTTTTAAAAATTCTAGAACCTCTTTTTTTAAAATCTGGATGTAGTGGTACTTTAACGGTTAATTTAGTAGCATTTTTAATTATAATTTTTTTAGGGTTTTGTATAAAGAAATATCTGTTAGAAGATTTTTCAATTGATTTTTTATTTTCATGATATAAATTTTCTATAGGTATCATAATTTCATTCTCATTAAGACCAAAACTTAAACAAAATTTTCTTACTGCTTCTGGTGATATTCCACGTCTTTTTAATGATTGCAAAGACCATGTTCTTGGATCATCCCAACCAAAATATTTTCCTGATAAAACTTCTTTTTTTGATTTTGATTTGCTAAGCTTAACACCTTCTAATTGTAATAAACCTGTGTGTATTATAACTGGATGTTCCCACCCAAAAATATCCCAAATAAATTTCTCCATTTGTGATTCCATCATTAGTTCTTTTC
>JAPLZO010000045.1 GCA_026394995.1 Candidatus Woesearchaeota archaeon
TATTTTTTAATATTTTTTTACCAGTAATTTTATATATTTTATTTTCTGAAACTGCTTTATCAATTTTTGTTATTTTAAGATTACCTTTTTGATCATATAACATAGTGTAATATTCTTTTAATTCTGGAAATTCTATTATATCAAATAAACCGATAGGAAATTTGTGATCATTTCTTTGTACTTTGTTTATTAAAATATTGTTTAAAGATTTTTTAACTTCTTTAGTTGTTCTAGCATAATTAAGTATTTCTTTTAAAAGAACATTTAATGGAATTGAGGTTTGTAAATTATGTGGGCCTGGACTTGGTTTTGTTATCCATTTCCTAAATTTTCTTTTTATTGGCCAAGATTTTGGTGCTGCTATTCTTGATAAGTGTTTACTCATTTTCTTTTCCTCTCAAGTATTTTCTTTCTTCTTTTATCATCTAAATTTAGTTCTGTTATTATTACATTAGAAGGATGTATTGGTATAAACTTTTTAGTGCCATCTTTTTTTACTGCATTGATTCCTTCAATATATATTCTAACTTTTTTATAATCTTTTGATTCAACTTTACCAATATGTTTTTTAAATTGACCTCTCATGACTTTGACTCTATCTCCTTTTACTAAAGGTATATTTCTAAGATTGTGTTTTTTTCTAAGTTCTTTAGATAAACTTGTAGAGAATAATTTCTTTCTAATATGTAAAGGAGCATTAGCTACATATTTCCTTTGTTTACGTCTTTGTTTACTAGACTTCCAATGTTTAGACCATTTAGTTTTCATTTTATTATACTTGCTAACTTAGCAATTGCTGGCCATCTATCTGCTGCTTCTTTTGCAATAGGTCCTTTAAAGATTGTACCTTTTGGATTTCCTTTTTCATCTTTTAAGATTACACATGAATTATCTTCAAATTTTATTCTTGTACCATCATATCTTCTGTAAAGTTTTTTTTGTCTTACTACAATTGCTGGTAAAACTTGCTTTCTTACACCAGGTTTACCTTTTACAACTGAAACTAAAACCAAATCTCCAACACCTGCTGCAGCATATCTACGTTTTACAGTTTTGTGACCTTTAACAGATGTTATTTTGGCTATTTTAGCACCTGAATTATCACAAACTTCCATTCGTGTACCTACTGGTAAGGATTTTACTATTCGAGCTTTTACTGGTTGCATTTTTCAATTACCACAAAATTTTTTGTTTTTGAGATTGGCTTGGTTTCCATAATTTTTACAATATCTCCAATCTGAGCATTAATACATAAGGAATTATGAGCTTTGATTCTTGAACGTCTTTTTTCATATCTTTCATATTTTGATAAATAGAACTGTCTTGGAAATTCTATAGTTACTGTTTTGTGTAGATCATTTTTAATGATTTTACCTTTGAAAGATCTACCTCTTATACTAATAGATCCATGAATAGGACAATGTCTATCATTACATTCCACTTGAGTTGTTTTATTTTCTTTTTTCATTTTTTAATCCTTTCTTCAGGTCTTGATGCTAATATTTCTCCATTGATTTCATATTTTTTGTTTTGATATTGTAATAAAAATTTAACTTGATTTTTAATTATTTTTTTAATTTCTTTGTCTTGAGTTTCAATGAATATCATATTTTTTGTTTCATCTATTATTTTTCCTTTTATTCCAATTAATGATTTGTTTTTTGAATCTATGATTTCGACATTTAAGCCTATTAATTCAATCTTCACAATATCCTTTATGTTCATTTTAATTGGTATCTATTGTATTTGAAGCAAAACCAAGTTTTATTAACTCTTCCTTAACTCTGGATTTATGATCCCCTTGCAATTCAATGGAGTTACCTTTTACAGTTCCACCACATGCAAATTTTGATTTTAATTTTTTTGCAACGTCTTTGATGTCTATTTTTCTAGGATCAATACCTTCGATAAGTGTTGTTAGCTTACCAAATTTTCTTTTAGCCAATTTAACTTTGATTATTTGGTCTTCTTTGGCTATTGTTTCACAAACACAAAGTTCTTTTGGTAGTCCACAGGTTGGACAAATTCCACTCATGCTTTTTTAATTACCTCCTTTGATTTTTGTTTTAATATAGTATTTATCTTAGCAATTGTTTTTTTAATTGCCCTTATTCTTCCAGGATTTTCTGGAGTAGTATGCGTAGCTATCTGAGCATTAAATTTCATTAGATCTTTATTTAGCTCATTGAGTCTTTCTTTTAATACAGATTCATGCATATTTTTTAATTCACTTTTTTTTAGTGTTGCCATCTTCTATTTTCTTTTTTAATTTTGTTCTAGGTTTTTTAATCTCTTTTGATTCTTCAGAAGTTTTTTCTTCTTTAATTTGAGTTTTTATCTCCTCGACTTTGATTTCTTCTTTTATTATTTTTTTAGGTTCTTCTCTAAATATAAATTTATCAGGTAGTTCTATATCTGGAGTCATTATACTAACTTTTATGCCGACTATACCTGATTTTAAATTGGCACTTGCATAAGCTTTTTTTATTTTGTTTTCTGCAATATCACCAGATTTCTTAAGGTATCCTGCTGAAAATCTCCAAGATCTTGCCCTTTGACTTGGAACTTTTCCAGAAATAACTATTTCTGCACCCATAGCTCCAGCATTTATTATATCTTGTAAAACTCTATAACCTATTGATTTAAAACGTTTAGAACCAAATCTTTCTAAGCTTGATGCTATTTTATCTGCTACAAAGTATACATCTAGATTTTCATTATTTATTTCCCCAATTTCAATTTGTGGATTTTCTAAATTAAATTTCTTTTTTAAAGTTTCAGTTAATTCTTGAATGTTTTCTCCTCTTTTTCCAACAACAATACCTGGACGAGTTGTATAGATTATTATTTTTTCACCCAAAGGTGTTCTTTGGATTTCACTATGTGAATAACCTGTTCTAGCTAATCTTTTAGCTAAAAATACTTGTATTTGGAATTCCTTTATTTTTTGTTGTATGAATTGACGCTCTATCATTTTTTAGTTTCCTTTTTAATTTCCTCAGCTATTATTTCAATATGTGTTCTTTTCATTTTGATTCTTCTACGTCTACCATAATGCCAAGGCCTTGATGCCTTATTTGGAATAATTGTTTTTATGATTAAATTTGTACTAAGACCTTTATTTTGAGCATTTGCTTCTAATCCATTTAATAAATTTAAAAATTCTTTTGCTGCATTTTTTGGATATCTACCAGCAGCAATATTCCCTTTTTTATGACCCATATCACGATTATATCTTTTAAATGGTATTGCTAATTTTTTTTCAATAACTTTTTTTAACTCATTCTTTGCTTTCTCAATATTTTTTCCTCTAATAAAATTAGCTATCTCTATGCTTTGCTTTGTTGAAATAGATAAATCCTTTCCAACTATTTTTGCTTGAGTTTCATCTACCATTTTTATTTAGCTTGTACACCTGCACTTGATCTTGTTGCACCTATACCTGGTGCTGAATGTGTGACTCTCTTTCTATTATATGTTAATTCACCTAGATAACAACCAATCATTTCAGGAACTAATATTACAGGAACAAAAGTTCTGCCATCGTGAATATGAATTGTTAAATCTATCATAGAAGGTAAAACTACTAAATCTCTAATATGTGTTTTAATTATTTTTTTATATTTTCCTTCTCTAGCTTTATTTATTTTATTAAGTAAAATTTTTTGTTGATCTGTGAAACCATGAGATAAACTTCTTCTTTGACGTGATGGTAAGAGTTTTATAAATTCTTTTAAATCCATTTTTTGTAATTCTTGTAATGTTTTTCCACGATATGCGAATTCTTTTAATGCCATTTTTAAGCCCTCTTACCTGTTCTTTTTGATCTTATTGTACCAACATTTCTTCCTGGTGGAGCGAATCTAGGAGCTACTTTTGATTTACCAATATGTCTTCCACGACCAGATCCAAATGGATGGTCTACTGCATTCATTGCAACTCCTGATGTTCTTGGATATAATTTTCCACGTGCTTTCATTCCGTGATATCTAAAACCTGCTTTTACAAATGGTTTGTCTAATCTTCCAGCACCAGAAATAATACCAATTGTTGCTCTACAATTTGAATCAAAATATTTTGTTTTTTTAGATGGTAACTCAACAAGGGTTAAGTTATCATTATGTGATAAAACTTTAGCAGAGGTTCCAGATGATCTACAAAAAGAACCTCCATCTCCTGGTTGTGATTCAATATTGTAAACAAATGTACCTTCTGGAATTTTTTTAAGTGGTAAAGTATTACCCATACTTATTGGAGAATTGGATCCTGAATAAATGATATCATTTACTTTTATATTCTCAGGTGCAAAAATAACTCCATGTTCATTATTTTCATATAAAACTTCTGCTATTGGTGAAAAATGACCAGGGCATTTAATTATATCAATAACTTTTCCTATGATGTAATTTGTTTTTTCTAGATCATCATATTTACGATGCATAACATCAAATTTATACCTATGACTAGGTGCACGATATGTGGTTGTTCCACGTCCTCTTCTTTGTGTTATTATTCTTTTACCCATTTTATATTAAACCTAATTGAGTTGCTACATCAATAGCTTTATTTTCACTTGATAATTTTATATATGCTTTTTTGACACCTTTTGATGTATTAATTGTTGTTACTTTTACAACTTTAACTTTAAATAATTCTTGAATAGCTTGTTTTATTTCTTGTTTTTTTGATTTTGAGTTAACTACAAATGTTAATTTATTTTCAGATTCCATTAATCTAACTGTTTTTTCCGTTGATAATGGATACTTTATTATTGCGTATGGATCTATCATTTTTTATTGAATAAATTTTCCTTTTCTAATTTTTCAATTGCTTTATCTGTATAAATTGCTAGTCTTCCAGGCATAGCACCTGGTGCTAGTAATTCAGCATTTAACCTATTAATTGGAATTATATCAATTCCAGGAATATTTTGTGCTGATTTTGATAATTTACAAAATTCTGAAACAATAATTAAAGGACCTTTTTTAGTTTTATATTTTCTATTACGTGCTTTTCCTTTTCCAGGTCTTATTTTTCTAATTTGAATTCTTTGTAATTCTTTTTCTAAACCTAATTTTATTAACACATTTTCAAAATCTTTTGTTTTTGAAATATTTTCAATTTTTGAGTCTATTATAATAGGAACTTCTTTGAATGTATGTCCTCTTTTTTCTACTATCTCTTTAATACAAGTTGCAGCTAATGCTGATCTTATTGCTTTTCTTCTTTCTTTATCATTTATTTTATGTGAAAAATCTTTTTGTGCTTTTGGAGGATGAGCTCTTCTACCACCAACTGTATTTGGAGCGAATGCACCAACCCATCCAAATTGACGACCACGATGCCATACAACTTTTCTAGGAGTTCTTGAGATACCATGACCATAAGCAGTTCTGTAATCACGTCTTCTTCTAGATACTAAAGCACTTGCTCTTTGACCTGCTTTTGGTAGAGCACCATATGGTTGTCTTTTATGAGATTGAATAGCTAAAACAGCTCTTTTAATTAAGTCTGGTCTAAACTCTTCATCAAATTGTGAAGGTAAATTTATACTTTTTATTTTATTACCTGTTAGATCATACAAATTTGCTTTCATTGTTTACTCTCCAAACTTATGTAAGTTATTTCTGGTAAAGGTGGAATTTTTTTAGGTTGTCTGATAGGCTCTGTTATTACAATAGGTCTTTTTGCAGGACCTGTAATGGAACCTTTAACTAAAATATAATTATTTTTTAATAAACCATAATGTAAAAAACCGCCTTTTATGTTAATATTTTTAGGATCATTACCGATTTTTAAGAGATATTTGTTAAATTCGGTTCTAGTATGGAAACCCATTTTACCAGGCATAGGAACAGAGAATAAAACTTTTTTAGGTGTCCAGGCTCCTAATGAACCTGTTCCTCTTTTAGTTTTCTCTGATTTATGTTGACGTATTTTAACACCAAATCTTTTAACTGCACCTTGAAAACCTTTACCTTGGGTTACAGCATGAATATCTAAAAATTGACCTTCTTTGAAAACATCATTAATTTTAATTTCTTTCCCAAGTAAATCTTTTGATAAACTTAATTTTTCATCTTTATTTCCTGATAAAGCAATTTCTAAAATTTCTGGAGCTTTTTTACCAATTCCAGTTAAAGAAGGTTGTGTATTAGTTACAAGTTTAATATCATCAAAATCTTCTGGAATTTTTTCATCTGATTTTTTTATTTCAGAAATGGTTTTTATGCCATAATCGGTTTTTTTATAAAATCTTAAAGAATTAACCTTTATTGGTGGACACTCAAGAATTGTTACTGGAATGGTAACAATTTGATTTTTGGTTAATGATGTTGGTTTATTATCAAAATATTGTATATGAGTCATGCCTGCTTTGTAACCTATAAAACCTAATATCTTAGGTTTAGATAATTTAGGCCAGTTCTTTATTCTAGGAAAGATTCTTCTAGCTCTCTTTCTTGGCCAAAATTGCAGTGTTCCCTTTTTTGGACTATGTTTACGTGGCATTTTTTTACTTCTAATTGCAGTTTAAAGACATCAAACTGCGCTCGCCTTTAGAATCAGCGACTGATATTTATTAAATAAGCTTTGTTAAACTTATCTTGATTAGTAGGGGTAAAATAAGTTAAAGGAAGTCTATTTATAAATGTTTGGGTATGAATTAGATGGTTAAATTTTTCTTATTTTAGAAAGTTTTAAATATTTTAACCCTATTTTAATAAATAGGAATAATAATTATTTATTTAAGAATTTTATAAAATAAATATAGGGGGTTTCAAAAATGAGAAAAAATATTTTACCTGTTGCTGCAATGGAGAAATTATTAAAGAAAGCTGGAGCTCCTAGAGTCTCTCAGAGTGGTAAAGATGCTTTAAGAAATGTTTTAGAGGAATATGCTGAAAAAATAGGAAAAAGAGCTGTTGAATTTTCAAGACACTCTGGAAGAAAAACAATAAAAGCTGCTGATATCAAGTTAGCTTCTAGGGAATAATTAATATTTTAAAACCACATTCGGGACAGAATTTTTCATTACCTTTTAGAATGATTTTACAATTTGGACAAGTTTTATTTTCTTTTTTAGTTTCAATAGCTGCTTTATAAAATTGTTTTCCACTTACAAGTTTACTAAAAGCATCATGAGTTTTGGGATCACTATGATAGTCTCTTAAATCTAAACATGAACTCATTTAATCTTCACCTTTATTTTTTAGTTCTTTCATTTTTTTGGTAATATAGATTGAATTTTTACATTTTTGACATTCAAATTTTAATGCTTCAACACCTTGAACTTTTTTTCTTTTAAATGGAATTTCTATTTCTCCATTATATTCACATTTAGGACAAGTATATTTTATATAAGCTGTTAAAGAAGATTCATATTCATCTTTTTCAACTTTGTAACCACATTCAGGACAAACATATTCATTTGCTCTAATCTTTATTTTTCCTTTAGAATCTCTTGGTTTTGACATTAAAGCTTTACCACATTTAGGGCATTTTTGTCGATAAACCCAGCATTTAGCTTTTCCTTTAGAATCTATAGGACGATTAGTAAAATAAATACATTCCTCCATTGACTTTGATTCAATTAACATCTTATCCTCTTTTTACTTCAATTGATATTGCTTGTTCATTTACTCTTATATATCTTGGGCATAAAGTAAATTGTAAATTATTGTTTTTACAATAATCTATAATAATATTTTTTTCTTCATCGCTTTTAAATTTTACTATTACAACTAAAGATTTATGATTTTTATATATAATTTCATGATTTTTTAGATCTTTTTTTATTTTATCAGTTAATTTGTATAGCTTTTTTAGTCTATTGGGTAAATCTTTTATTTTTTTATATAAATCTTTTAAATATTTATGATCAAAATTCTCATCAAATTTTAAGTCTAAATTTGTTGCTATAAAACCACCATATTCAAGATTTATTGGTTTCCATTTACCAAATGAACCAACAATCATATCACCATATTTTGCTATATTGCTTCCAATTGAACCAGAAACATCATTTACTATTAAACAAGATTTTTGTTTGCATATATTGGATATTTTACTCATTGGTTGTTGTGCAAAATAACCTGATAATGAATTTATTAGTAAGACTGAGCTGTTATCAGATTTATTTCTTAAATTATTTAAATCTAAGATACCATAATTTGTTTTTAGATAAGTAATATTTGGTAATTTTTGATAAGATAACCAACCTCCTTGATCTTGAATTAATGTTTTTTCTTTATTTAATGATTCTAGGGATAATTTTATTGCTGTATCTCCTCTATCAACTAGAAAGATATTTTTTTTATTTGTTAATTCTTTAAGTAAATCTTTAACAGATTCCATAATTTTAGTTAGTTATTAAAACTTATAAATAGTTATGTTTTTATAATAATAAAGCCCTATAGTGTAGTGGTCAAGCATATCAGACTCTGGATCTGAAGACTCTGGTTCGAATCCAGATAGG
>JAPLZO010000054.1 GCA_026394995.1 Candidatus Woesearchaeota archaeon
GAATACAATAAAACTTTACAAATTTATGGACCAAAAGGATCTAAAGAAATGGTAAATAACATGCTAAAAACTTATAACATGAAAGACAAAATAAAATTATCAGTTACTGAAGTTAAAAAAGATGGTTTATTCTTAAAAGAAAAAGATTTCTCAGTACTAGCATTTCATCTAAAACACACATCTACATGTTTAGGTTACTCATTTATAGAAGGTGATGTAAGAAAAGTTGATGTTGATGTTATTAAAAAATATAGAATACCTCAAGGACCAATAATTGGCAATCTTCAAAAAGGTCTAAATATTAAGTACCAAGATAAAATAATTAAATTTGAAGAAGCCACTTACCTAAAAAAAGGCAAAAAAATATCAATAATTTTAGATACACTATTGACACCTAATTGCTATAAAATTGCTCAAGACTCAGATTTACTAATTTGTGAAGCAACTTTTGCTAACGATCTCGAGAATAAAGCTAAAGCCTATAAACATTTGACAGCAAAACAAGCAGCACAAATAGCAAAAGCTTCTAATGTTAAAAAATTAGTTCTAACACATTTCAGTCAACGCTATAAAACAACAAAACCATTAGAAAAAGAAGCAAAAAAAATCTTTAAAAACACAATTGCTTCTAAAGATTTTATGAATCTATTTCTTTAAGTAACTATTAAACAAAAATACATTTGCCCATACACTTGCAACCAATGTTCCTATAGGACTTAAAGTCTGTATAAATTCTCCAACATATGGTATGTTACCTAATATACTAAATATTACTGAAATAACCACAGCAACTGCGATAATTATACCAAAAATAACCAAATTGTATCCCTTATTCTCTTTAAAGAATTTGTAACTTAATTTTATACTCTCTTTAGCATTTTTGTTCTTAGTAAACATTATAGGATATCTAAACATCAAGCTTAAGAATGCTTTAATAGCCAATACTACTAGTAATATCAAACTTACAATCAATGCAACAAGATCTAAACCAATTGCTCTAAGTATAATATTTATTAATATTGCAACAATTAAAACTACCATATATATTAAAAAAGTCCATAGTTTAATATTAAGGATTTTTCCATAATATTTTTTGATATAACTCATTCCACTTGAAACATTTGCTCTTTTTTTGTTTACAACATCCTTAATCATACCAAATTTAACTGCAGCAACAGCTATGCTAAAAAAGAATGCTCCAATAAGCAATACAACAATACTTATTAGTATTGTACTCATATTACTTGAAATAAATGCTAAAGCGTCATTAAGATCTTGAGGTCCTAATGTATAAGGAGCATCTCTGAGAAAATCATATAATCCAGCTATATTTAATATAATATAACCAAAAATAAGTATAAATATAATATTAACTAAATCTGGTAGAAATAGAACAATATTATTTCCTAAATCTGACCAACTTTTTTTAAAGTTTACCTTATGCATAATCACACCTCTTTTATATTATTTTCAAAATAACATAATTTTCATATCTTATATCTCTTGGAAATGATTTAACATTTGTTATTTGTAACCCTTCTACATTCTCAGTATATCCTTCTCTTATTCTTATATAACTTTTGCCATTAACACTAACTTGTATTGAATGATCTTTAGTATCCACTTCTTTAAATAATATAGTATTTCCTTTTACATATATAGGTTTATCGATATTTACTAAATATTCATTAGGCCCTTCTGTATATTTATCTATTTTCAAGATAACATAATTTTTGCTAGGATCTACATAATCATAATTTATTCTTTTACTTGTAATTTCTAAACCATCTATAATTTCCATATAGTTTGTTTCTTTAATTTCTCTTGTAACATCATTAACTTTTACAATAATTTTACCCTCATTATCCATATTTACTAATGTAACTTCTTTACCCCATTGACTTAACATTTTTGATTCACTAACATTAAATTGATACTCATCACTACTTAAATTAACTTCTTGTGTTGGCTTTTCCTTTGCAATATTTTCATCTTTATCACAAATACCATTATCATTATTATCTAAACAACAAGAATTACCAACTTTAATATATGGCTTATTACAAGTTGTACAACCAGTTAACAAAAAACTAAATAAAACTAAAGCGCCTATTAACAATAAAAATACTATACCTATTTTTCTCACTCTTTCACCCTTTTTATTTATTTCTTAACTTTTTTCTTTATTTTATCTTTTAAATTTAATTTTTTTAATAATTCTTTATATCTATTTCTTATTGTTACTTCAGTAACACCAGCAATATCAGCAACTTCTCTTTGAGTTCTTTTCTCATTGTTTATTAAAGCAGCTACATATAAACTTGCAGCAGCTATTCCAGTAGGTCCTCTACCAGATGTTAACTCATTTTCCTCAGCTTGTTCTAATATTTCAACAGCTTTACTCTGAGTTTCAGCATTTAATTTTAAAGCACTTGCAAATCTTGGTATATAATCAACAGGATTACTTGGTAATATTCTAATTCCTAATTCCCTTGTTACAAATCTATAAGTTCTTCCTATTTCTTTTTTATCTATTCCACTTGCTTCTGATAATTCATCTAATGTTCTAGGCACTTCATGTCTTCTACAAGCAGCATATAAAGCACCTGCAACAACAGACTCCATTGATCTACCTCTAACTAAACCTCTTTGAACAGCCATTGTGTAAATTCTAGCGCTTTCTTCTTCAACAGATTTAGGCAATTTTAAATAGGAAGCAACTCTTTTTAATTCAGCTAAAGCTAATTTTAAATTTCTTTCAATAGCAGTACTTATTCTATATTGCCATTTTCTTAATCTAAAGAACTTATTTCTTTCTTTACCTTTTAATTGAAAAATGTCTCCTCTTTGACCAACATCAGTTCCTAAACCCCTATCATACTTAGTATAGGTCATAGGAGCTCCTACTCTTCTTCTTTTGGCAGCTTGATCAGAATCAAATTCACGCCATTCTTGGCTGAAATCAATCATTTTTTCTTCTATAACTAGTCCACAATCTTTACAAATAATTTCTCCTTTCTCTTTATTTAGAATTAGATTTATTCCACCACATTCAGGACATTTTTTTATATATTTAACCATTTACAGCCCCCCTAGGAAATATAAACTTGATAACAATAATCTTTAAATAGAATTTCAAGAACTAGTATATAAAGCTTTTGGATGGATTCTTTGGCTATAAACCCAAATAATCAACTACAGCATTATAAAAACTAGAAGGAACACCAGAATTCACAGGTATCTTAATACCATTATTAAATTCAATGTATTTACTTATTCTTTCTCTGTAATGTGTATTTGCTTCACAAGGAGAACTATTTTTTAATGGTCTTTCTCCTTTTAGTCTAAAGTTTTTAGGTTTTTTAAAATTTTGTAATTGATTAAGTATTTTTTCTAATTCTATTCTTGGAATACTTATATTACATGGTCTAAAAGGTGTTTTTACATTTAATAAAATAGATAGTTCATCAAGTAATTGTGTTTTTGGTTTCATTTTAGAATTTCATTTCTCAATAAGGATCGCATTTATAGTTCCATGCTGTCCAGGTCTGCTTGTTATTCTAGCATTACCTTTCTCTGTTTTTATAATAGCACTTTTAGTCATAATATTTCTTCTTATAAAATGTCTATTAGCAGGATTATCTATAATACCTTCAATTTTAACTTTATAATTTTTCTTTGTTTTAGGGTCATAAACATTAGCAAATTCAGTTACTAAAACTTTTGTTTTATAATTTTTACCTCTAACTCTAACGCTTTTAGCTTTTCTTTTTCCAATTTTAGTATGTGTTGGTAAATTACCTAATTCCCTTAATCTACCTTTTCTTATATCTCTGTATCTACCACCACTTAATTTTCTTTTTGACCTAAATTGTGATATTACCATAACCACTTTAAAAAAGAATATATTTATAAATATTATGTTTATATTTTTTAAAATGGAAAAAGAGGTTTACTTAGTTTCTAGTGTAAAATGTAAATCTTATTCTCAAAATGAAGTTGATACATCTGTCTTAAAAGCAATAAATTTAATTGGTGGTATTAAAAAATATATAAAAAAAGGTTCTAAAGTCCTAATAAAGGTAAACGCAGTTGGTTCTCATTCTCCAGACCAAGCAGCAACAACACATCCAGCTGTAGTAAAAGCAATAATAAAACTTGTAAAAAAACAAAAAGCATATCCATTTATAGGAGATGATCCAGCAGGCTTAGCAAAGATAAAACAAGTTTCTAAAAAAACAGGTCTAGAACAACTATCAAAAGAAACAAAAACACCGATTGTAGAATTTCTTAATCAAACTGTTTACAAAGATCCAAAAGGTAAACTAATAAAACAATTCAAATTATCAGGAAAAATTAAACAATTTGATGTTATAATTAATGTTCCAAAACTAAAAACACATTTATTAACATTATATACTGGAGCTGTAAAAAATTTATATGGTTTTATTCCAGGAATGGAAAAAGCAAAATATCATTATAAATTTCCAGACAAATATATATTCACAGATTTATTACTAGATCTATATTTATTATTAAAACCTCAATTAACAATAATGGATGCTGTTACTTGTATGGAAGGTAATGGTCCTGTTGGTGGTGATAAAGTTAATTTAAATTTAATTTTAGCAAGTAATGATTCTCTAGCACTTGATACAGTTGCTCTAAATTTTATAAAACTCTATAATCAAGCTCCTTTAATCAAAGTTGCTAAAAAAAGAAAATTTCCTCAATCTAATATAAATAATATCCAATTCTATGGAATTAAAAAATATAAAAAATTCAAAAAACCAAGATCTCATTATTTTGGTATTCTTGGTATTTTCCTTACAAGATTTAGAAATTTAACAGCAGCTAAACCATATGTTAATGAGAAGCTATGTATTGGCTGTAGTACCTGTGCTAATTTTTGTCCAGCTAAAGCAATAAAAATTAAAAATAAGCTACCAAATTTTGATTATAAAAAATGTATAAGATGTTATTGCTGTAATGAAATATGCCCACAAAGAGCAATTTACTTAAAAAGACCATTATTATTGAGATGGTTTTAAAAAGAAAAGCTTTAAATATTGTCTTAATACTTAAAAAAATAACTATTATGGGGGGTTACACATGGAACAAGATAGACCATTAGACGCATTGAACAATTCTCGTAACAAGAGAGTTATCCTTGAACTAAAAAACGGAAAACAGTTTGCAGGTAAATTAAAAGCATTTGATATACACATTAACACAGTACTAGAAGATACAGAAGAACTAGAAAACAATCAAGTTAAAAGAAAAATTGGAACTTCTTTCATAAGAGGAGACACAATAGTTTTGATAGCTGTAGATTAAAATGACAAAAGGAACTTCTTCTATGGGTAAGAAGTCTGGTAAAAAGAATTTTATCAGATGTCGCAGATGTGGTAAAAAAACATATCATGTTAGAAAGAAAAAATGTTCTTCATGTGGTTTTGGTAAATCCGCCCGTTTAAGAAAATATAAATGGATGAAAAAGAAACGTTCTAAAAGAAGTTATCATATAAAGTAAATATTTTTAAAGCTCTAAATTCTTATTTTTTTGTATGTGGGAGTGCCGGAGTGGTCAAACGGACATGAGGTTATTCAATTAATCTGTCAAGCTTAGGACCATGTGGCTTAGTGCCTGCCCAGGTTCGAATCCTGGCTCCCACAGTCATTCATATTTTTCTATAGAATAACATAAAAACATTCTGTAGAAACCCAAAATTAAAAACAAAGGTACAAACCAAAATAAATAATTTAAATAACTCACACTTAAACCTAAAACAGTTTGTCTTAAAAATAAATATGAAAATGGTATGAATGTTATAAATAATATTATGCTTAATAGTAAAAACAAAGGAAATAAAATATAAAATTTTTTTAAAGCAATTTTAAAACTCTTTTTTACTAAATCTTTAATTTTATATTTATTTGTTAATGAATAAACCACAAAGAAGTAATATCCTAATAATAAAGATGATATCAAATAAAATAAAAATTTGTATGATAATAAACTCATAGATTCGCCCTGAAAAAATGAATAAATTATATTAAAAAATCCTAAAAAAATGAATGTAAATACTATAAAAAATAATATACTTATAAATCCAAATCTAAAAAAGTATTTTAAATCTAATATTTTTTTAACTTTATTTTCATATACCAATTTAAAATTTATACCTTGAAATATCCACCATAATAAAAATAATACAATGGGTATTAAAATATAAATAAAAAATAGAGCATTGCTCGTTATGCTCTCCATTGTTCTTAATATTGTATCTAATTTCATAGAAGCAACAATATCTTTCTGTTGCAAATTTTCTATTGTACCTAATTCAGAACCATAACTTTGCAATACAAGTAAGTAATTTTTTAATTTATTTTTAACAAAAATCAAAAAATAAAACAATAAACCAAAAAATAGGCCATCAGCTAATAAAAACAATAAGAATTTTTTCTTGTATTCCTTAAAAGTTTTAATAAAAATATTCATCTTTAATGTCTTGTTTTACACATACCACTAGTCATATAACAACCATTTGATCCACCAACTTTACATGGATCTTTATCACATTGTGTTACAACATATTCTGCAGGGCTTTTTGTTGTATAATCTTCACATTTAGTTATATCACCAGAACATGATAAACAACTTTTTCCAAGTTTAATAATAGTATCCCATCCATAACCATAATAACATTCTCCACAACTACCATCCAAACAAGAATCAGCACTACAATTATCACAAGTAAATTCTACCCATTTATCTTTGTAGTAATATCCTCTATTTGTATCAAGACCTATAGCTCCATATCCATTTGCGTCAGCTATATTTACTTTTATATCTTCATTTAGTCCAGTATTAGATTTTCTCCATATAGAATCTAATTCAAGTTTATTATCACTATCAACATTAACACAATTACCTTTACAACAACCAATAAAAACATCAGAAGATTTTATAAGTTGACCATCACAAGATTTTGTATTTAAATTGCAAGGTGTTCCTTCTTGTTCTAAACAAGTTTTTGTAGGATCTCCAATTATATTTGATTCAGTTTTAACAACTGGTTTTGGTTCTAAAGTTGTCTCAGTTACTCTTTCACTTGGTTCAGATGCACCATAATTAACACATTCACCCAAACAACAATCATCACTAACATCAGAACCCAATTCTCTTTCACCTTTACAATATTGTTTTGTATAATCACAAATCTTTCCATTTTTACATGTTTTAATATCACTAGATCCACTATTACTAACAAAACTCTTTTTTATTATAGATTCAGCCCATTGTTTGTAGGTATTACCATCTTCAAATTGAGCTCTAGCAGCTAAATTTTCATTTAATGTGTATTTGACTATACCCTCATAATTTGTTATAGCACCTTTATAATTACCTGCATCTCTTAATGATTGAGCTTCATTCATTAAATTACTAATTTGATCATCAGAATATAATATCAAATCAATTATTCCATTTTTAGCTAATGTTTCTGCTGCTGATTGTGTTGTATTCAAAGCACTATCTCTCATTTGAGCATCTGTTATTAATTGTGAAACACCAGGAACATACAAATAACAAATTCCTAAATCTCTTCCATATTGATCTTTACCACAAGTTCCAACAGGTCTCCAATTATCTTGAGTCTGAGCACTATTAGTTGTTATATCAGGATCATAACCAGAACATTTCCTAATAATACCTGTCTGCGTTAATCCTGTTGAAAAAGTACCAACAGCAGCTTTACTTAAACTAACATCACTATAACTCAAACCTTGATTATTACTTAAAGTTGTTAATGTACCTGTTTCTGGAACACATTCAGCTTCTGTATTAATTGTTTTACTTAATTGACCACTTATATAAGCATCATTTAAATAATTTATACCAAAGTCACTTGTCACTTTACCAAATCCACATTCTTGTTTAACTCCATATGTATTACTCCTTATTTCAACACAAACTTCTTTGTATCCAGAGGTAGCAATAAAATCTATATTTTCATCAGCAAAACCGCTTTTTACTAATTGTACATTATGTACAGGTGATTTATTTTTTCTTACAAATACAGTTGGTAATATATCTTTTCCATTTAAATCTCTAGCTCTTAAAAATACACTGTATTGTATATCTTCATTTTCACCAGCATATATATGATAATAAACACTATATTGACTTTCACCACCAGTCTTAATATCAGAATATATTTGTTCATCAAAAAATGCTAAAAATTGTGGAGGACTTTCAGGTCTTGTTATTTCACTAAAGAAATTTTCTACACCAGGAACTTTAGAATAAATAGCAGATTTACAAATTTCACTTCCAATTTCTTCTAAGCTTCCTCCTGAATAACTAGCAAAAACATTTTTAGCATAATCTTGAGTAAAATATTTTAATGATCCAACAGAATTATCAATACTTTGTTTAAATCCACCACCATATTCTTGTCCACCTTGCCCACCAAACATACCTTTACTTATTATTCCTAATAATCCACCTTGAACATTAAATATAGCTAATCCTTCTTTCCATAAAATATCACAAATATATAAATTCCTAACTCTATCACATATACCAACAGATTCACCATTTGTTTTTGCAACTTTTAAACACTCAGCATATCCCGTTAAAATACTTTTTATATTTTGTAACCCAGCTAAAATTCCTGTTAAACAAACAGGCATTACAATTCCTTGTTTCATATTTGGTAAACATAATGCAATACTACCAATTATTCCAGTTTGAACAACATTACTAACTTGCCAGTTACCACCAGCATTACATCTCGAAGCAGGACATACAACAGGGTCACATGCATTAAACAATAATTTACAATCACCAGGACTCATGTAATCAACACAACTAGGGCCTTGTATTTTTGGAGCAGCTTTCTCAAC
>JAPLZO010000030.1 GCA_026394995.1 Candidatus Woesearchaeota archaeon
GGATCTACAAAAGAAGAAGTAAAACAATATAAGAATTATTTAGTATGGGCTAAGAAGATATTACTATTAATTTTGGTTGTTATATGTTTATATTTTTTAAAATTTAATCTTTTAAGTTTGATATTATTCATATTTGGGTTCATTTTTGGTTTTATATTTAGAAGTAGGTATTTTTATTTAGGTTTTTTATTGGCTTTATCATTTTTAATATCAAAAGAAGTTATGTTGCTAATAGCTAGTATTATACTTATATATGGAATATTTTATGGAAGTTTAAGTAAAAAATGGATAACTATTAATTTTATATTGTTCTTGATACCTTTCTTATTGTTATTATTTAATATTAATTATGAACCGTTTTTAGCTTTTGTAGCAGGGGCTTTATTTTTGAAAGAATGAGAACTAAATTATTAACAATGGATGATTCATATATTAGAGAGTTTGATGCTATTGTTCTTGAAAGTAAAGATAATTATGTTATTTTGGATAAGACTGGATTTTATCCTGAAAGTGGAGGGCAACCAAGTGATACTGGATTTTTAAATGGGATTAAAGTTTTACAGGTTACCAAGAAAGATGAGATTAAGCATATTCTAGAGAAAAATGAATTTAAAGAAAATGATATTGTACATGGAACCATAGATTGGGACAAAAGATACAAACATTGTAGAATGCATTCTGCACAACATTTGTTGAGCGCTATTGTTTTTGATAAATATAATGCTGTTAGTGTTGGTAATCAATTGGGTTATGATAAATCTAGAATTGATTTACACCCATTTAAACCTGACAAAGAAATATTGGATGATATAACAAAAGATTTCAATAATCTAATTGATAAAGCTTTAGAAGTTACTATTAGAAATGTTAAAAGAGAGGAAATGATGAAAGTTATAAGCGAAAGGAATAGTATGATATTTAATAAACTACCCAAAAGTATAGAAGAAGTAAGGGTTATTGAAATTAAAGATTTTGATAAAATACCTTGTGCTGGAACACATGTTAAAAATACTAGAGAGATAGGATATATTAATATATTAAGCACTGAAAATAAAGGTAAGGATATAACAAGATTAACATTTGAGTTAAAATGACATTATACATAATTGGCATTGGATTAAATGATGAAAAAGATATAACTCTAAAAGGTTTAGAGACTGTTAAGAAATGTAAAAAATTGTATTTAGATATATACACATCTAAAATAAATTGTTCTGTGAAAAAATTAGAAAATTTATATAAAAAAAAGATAACATTAGCTGATAGGGATATTTTAGAAAATAAATCTAATTTAATAGTAAAAGAAGCTAAAAAAAATAATATAGGATTATTAGTTATAGGAGCACCACTAGCTGCAACAACACATGTTAATTTTATTTTAGAATGTAAAAAAAATAAAGTAAAATATGAGATCATAGAAAATGCCTCTATTTATAGTGCTGTTGGAATAACAGGATTATTTTTATATAAATTTGGTAGAACAAGTACAATACCATTAGATAATGAAAATGTAAAAAGTTGTTATGAGGTTTATGAAATGAATAATAAAAATAAATTGCATACATTATTTTTGTTAGATATCAAAGAAAATAGGTTAATGACTATTAATGAAGGTGTTCATTATTTAATCAGAAATGGTTTAAATGGAAATGTATTTTTAGTTGGTTGTTCTGCTTTAGATAGCAAAGAGCCAGAAATTGTTTATTCTAGAGCCAAAGATCTTTTAAAATATAAATTTAAAAAATACCCGCAATGTTTAATTGTTCCTTCAGAATTACATTTTATGGAAGAAGAAGTATTAAATTTATATAAAAAATGATCATTATTGTTAAAAAATTAAATTGTAGAAAAACTGAGATAATAAAACAAGAACAAGATACATATTATATAAATGTTAAAGGCAAAGCTGAAAATAATAAAGCAAATATAGAAATTATAAAATTTTTTAGTAAATATTTTGGTAAACCTATTGAGATAATTAGTGGTTATAAAAATAAAAGAAAACTATTAAGATTTAAAGTTTAAAGCAGGCATTATCTTTTCTTCTATAACTTTTCCTGATTTAGCATCTATTTTTACATTTAGAATATTAAAAGTAGAGGTTAGATATGTTATGTTCCATAAAGGTTTTTTTATTTTTTGTAATATTATAATTATTTTATTTGCTTTTTCATTAGAATATTTCTTATTTTTCAAATCTAATACTATATTCAAAGCTTTTTTTAGATCTATTTTAATTTCACCTAAATCTAATTTATCAACTTTTAGTCCTTCTTTTTTGAAAATTTTTGAATCTATATTTAACATTTTTACTTTTTTTTCACATATAAATGATGTTATTCTATCTTTAGAAGGAGAATAGTAATCAACTTGCCATCCTTGTTCATCTAAAATTGTAAAGAAACTACATAAATAGAAATCTTGATTTTTTTTATGCCAATCTTTAAATTCTTTAGAATATCGGACATTATCATATAACTTTTTAAGTTCTATCATTTTAAAAGGATATAGTTAATGACCTCTTTTGGATATTTTCTACAACTTTCTTTATGAAATCATCTATTTTAATTCCAAATTTGGTGTTTCCATCTGATGTTCTTACTGAGACTGTGTTATTTTCCATTTCTTTATCTCCAATTGTTAATATTAGAGGTATTTTTTGTAATTGTGCATCTCTAACTTTTTTAGACATGGTTTCTGCTTTATCATTTAGCTCAACTCTTAGATTATATTTTTCAAATTCATGTTTAAGCTTTTTGGTAAATTCTATATTTCTGTCTGTTATTGTTAATAATATAATTTGTGTTGGAGCTAACCATAAAGGAAATTTCCCTCCATACTTTTCAATTAAAAGAGCCATTGTCCTTTCAAAAGCTCCGATTGAAGAACGATGTATTACAATAGGTCTTTCTTCTACGCCTTCTTTATTCATAAACTTAAGATCAAATCTCTTTGGCATGACAAAATCATATTGAACAGTAAATGCAGTTTCTTCTTTATTACCCACTTTTTTCATTTGAACATCTATTTTAGGTCCATAAAAAGCAGCTTCATTTTTTGCTTCGTAGAAAGGAGCTTTTATTTCTTTTAAAACTTCTCTTAAAACATTTTCTGCTTTATCCCAAGCAACATTATCTTTATAATATTTTTTTGTATCTTGTCTATCCCCTAAAGATAAACGATAAACATAATCTTTACCTTTTATAAGCCCAAAAATCTGATTAGTATAATCTATTAAATCAAGAACTTCTTTAACTACCTGTTTAGCTTGGTCAACAGCAGCGAATATATGAGCATCGGCTAGACAAAACATTCTAACTCTCATTAATCCACTTAATTCACCACTTTTTTCATAACGATATTGATGGGCTAATTCGGCTATACGTAATGGTAGATCCTTATAACTTCTTACTTCAGATTTATACATCATAAAATGATGAGGACAAG
>JAPLZO010000056.1 GCA_026394995.1 Candidatus Woesearchaeota archaeon
TCATCATTTTTTTATTATCATGATCAACATTGATAAAACACTGTTGACAACCTTTTGATTGTAAGTATTTTAAGGTTAAACTAATTAGGTTTAAACCTATAAGCTTTTTGCGGTAATTAGGTAATACATATTCTTCGATTAGATAGGCATTTTTAAATGTTTTATGGTACTTAGGTTCATAACCCCATAATGAATAACCAACCATTCTTGTTTTGTTTTTGGCAACTAAGCAATCGTAAACTCTCTTTTCAAAATTTGATTTTAAATTATGTTTTACTCTATTAAAATTTTCATTTATTCTAAATACTTCTCTAGAAAACTTTAAATTTAGATTTACTAAGCTTTCGAGATTACTATTGTCTAGTTTTATTTTATCAATTGTATAATCTTGCATAAAACTTTTTTAACATAAGTTATATAAATGCTTTTTGAATTTTAATAAATATGAATAAATTAATTGGAAGAGGAGCTGAAGCAATTTTGTATATAGAGAATAATAAGTTAATAAAAGAGAGAATTAAGAAAAATTATAGGATTAATGAAATAGATGAAAAACTAAGAAAATATAGAACAAGATCTGAAAGTAAGTTAATTCAGAATTCTGGTATAAATGTCCCTAAAATTTTAAGTGTTAATGATAAAACTATGAAAATAGAAATGGAATATATTAAAGGAGATTTGATTAAAAATATTTTAGATAATTTAGATAAAAAAGAAAGAGAAAAATTATGTAAAGAAATAGGTGAACAAATTGCAATTTTACATGATAAAAATATAATACATGGAGATTTAACAACTAGCAATATGATTGTAAAAGAAAATAAAGTTTATTTTATTGATTTTGGATTAGGGTATAATTCTTTAAGAATAGAGGATAAAGCTGTTGATTTACATTTGTTAAAACAAGCTTTGGAAAGTAAACACTATAAAGTTTTTGAAGAATGTTTTAATGCTATTTTAAAAAGCTATAAAAAAAGTGTGAATTATGATGTAGTTATGGAAAGATTAAAAAAAGTTGAACAAAGAGGAAGATATAAGAGAAAAAATGAATGAATTATTACCAATAATATTAACTGTAATTGCCTTTTTAGCTATATTCTATGTTTTGTTTGGTAAAAAGAAAGTTATTTAAATTAAACTTGGCTTTTTTTGATTTATTAAATATATGCAGTCCCGTGGTGTAGTGGCCAAGCATACGAGCTTTTGGGGCTTGTGACCCAGGTTCAAATCCTGGCGGGACTATTTTATAAAAATGAAACCTAAAATAATTCGAGCTGATGAATTAAAGGAAAATGATTATGGAGATACCAAAGTAACTGATATTCTAAATAATGAAGATTTCCCACAGTTTAGTATTGCAAAGGTTCGTAAAGTTGGGGATGACATCAAATTAGGTCTTGACCAAGATAGTTATACTGCTTATTATGTTCTTGAAGGAGAAGGTATTTGTATAATTGAAGATAAAGAATATAATATCAAGAAAGGTGATACAGTACTTTTACCACCTGGAACCAAATATAAAAATATGAAAGGTTTAACACTTTTAGCTATTTCTTCTCCTAGATTTGATAGAAAAAGAAGAGTATATTTTGAGTAATCCTAAATTTTATATATTAGTTGTTGTATACTGTTATCAAGGGGGATTTAACCATGGATGAAAAACGAATAGGTGTTGTATTCACCTTTTTTGCAAAACCAGTTGTGGCAGGTATTAAATTAGAAGCATCTTTGAAAGTTGGTGATACAATTCATATAAAGGGTTTTACTACAGATATGGAATTTATTGTTGATTCAATGCAAGTAGATAACAAAAATGTAAAAGTAGCTAAAAAAGGAGATTCTGTGGGAATAAAAGTTACTGACAAAGTAAGACCTGGTGATATCATTTACAAGAAATAGTTAACTTTATATATCAATATTTTTATTATTTTGAACTATCAAGGGATAAAGTAGTTTATGACAACTTTATACCGGAGAGGACTAATTCTGGACTCTCGAGGAGAAAAAATGGCAAGAATGTATTCAAAGAAAAAAGGAAAATCTGGAAGCACAAAACCAGTAAAAAAGACTAAACCAAATTGGATAAGATATGATAAAAAAGAAATCGAGCAATTAATTGTAAAATTAGCAAAAAGTGGTAAGAAAAGTAGTGATATTGGTATTATATTAAGAGATACATATGGAGTTCCAGATGTTAGATTTTTAGTTGGTAAAAAAATAAATAAAATATTACAGGATAATAATTTACAGCCTAAATTACCTGAAGATTTAATGGCTTTAATTCAAAAGCAAATTAAGGTATTAAAACATTTAGAAAAAAATAAACAAGATAAACCAGCATTAAGGGGATTACAATTAACAGTTTCTAAGATAAATAGACTAATTAAATATTACAAGGATAGTGGGAAATTACCACAAGACTGGAAATACGATAAAGATAAAATTGGTTTATTGTTAGAATAAACTATAAAATGGAATTTTTACAAGCTGTAGAAGATGTTGTTAAAGAATTTAATAACCTTGAGAAGAGGACAGTTAGAATAGTAGGACATTTAGATGCTGATGGTATATCAAGTACTTCTATATTGATAAGTGCTCTAAAAAGAGAAAACATCAAATTTAATGTTTCTATAATCAAACAAATTGACCAGAATATATTAGATGAATTAAAAAAAGAAGATTATCCTATAATTTTCTTTGTTGATTTGGGTTCTGGTAATTTAAGTATGATTGAAAAAGCATTAACTGGTAAACATGTTTTTATTTTGGATCATCATAAACCAGAAGATGTTAAAACTAATTTGATACATCTAAATCCACATTTGTATGAAATGGATGGTGATATAGAACTTTCAGGAGCAGGTGTTGTTTATCTTTTTGCTAGAAAACTAAATGAAAAAAATAAAGATTTGAGCTATTTAGCTGTAATAGGTGCAATAGGCGATATGCAAGAAAGTAAAGGTTTTATTGGTCTAAATAATGAAATTTTAAAAGATGCTATTCAGTCAAGGAAAATAGAGATTAAAGATGGTTTAAGAATGTTTGGAATGCAGACCAGGCCTTTGCATAAAGTTTTGGAGTATAGTACTGATCCTTATGTTCCAGGAGTTACTGGAAATGAAAAAGGAGCTATAAGATTTTTAGGAGAAATAGGGATTGAACTTAAAGAGAATGGCAAATTCAAAAAATTGATACATTTAAATCAGGATGATACTAAAAAATTAATTACTGGTATTATTTTAAGAAGATTGGGTAGTGAGGATAAACCAGAGGATGTTCTAGGACCTATTTATTTATTGACAAATGAAGAAGAAGAAAACCCAACTAAAGATGCTAGAGAATTTGCAACTTTATTGAATGCTTGTGGAAGATTAAATAAACCTTCTTTAGGAATAGGTACATGTTTGGGTAATGTAAATATTAAAAATAAAGCTATTAATTTGTTAATAGACTATAAAAAAGAAATAATAAACTCATTGAATTGGTTTTATTCTCATAGAAATACAAGTGATATTGTTGAAAGAAAAGGTTATATTATAATAAATGCAGAAGATAATATTAGAGATACGCTAATAGGAACATTAGCTTCTATGATTTCTAAATCGAATTTATATGCTAATGGAACTATAATATTAGCATTGGCTCATACGTTAGAAGAGGATACAAAAGTTAGTGTAAGGATATGTGGTAATAGTTCTGTTGATACAAGGAATATATTAAATGATATTTTAAAAGTGACTGGTGGCATTGGTGGAGGACATAAAGGAGCTGCTGGTTGTTTAATATTACAGGAAAAAGAAGAGGAATTTATAAAAACTGCTGAAAAAGTGTTAGGTAAGGTTGCAATTGAAGAGGAAATTAAATAGAAAGTTTTATAAGTAATATTTAAGGCTTTTTTTAAAGATGGCTAAAACAACTAAGGAAATAAAAAGAAAAAAAAAGAAATGGTTTTCAATTTATACTAATCAAAATTTTAATAATTCTAAAATTGGTGAATCATTAGGCAGTGAAGCTAGTGATTTAATAGGTAGAAAGATAAATATCAATTTAGGTACTTTATTTAATGATTCTAAAAGGCAAAGTATAAATGGAATTTTTAAAATAAAGGAGGTTAAAGGTGATAATGCTATAGCTGAAATTACTGGATATGAGCTTAGTCAATCACATTTAAAGAGAGTAATGAGAAGATCTAAAGATAAAATAGAAGATTCATTTATTTGTGAAACAAAAGACAAAGTTAAAATTAGAATTAAACCTTTTATGATAACTAAAGCCAAAACAAAAAGATCTATTTTAGCTGCATTAAAACATAAATCAAGAGAATTTTTTAATGATATATGTACTAAGATGGATTATAATACATTAATAGAGAGCGTAATTTTGAATAAGGTTCAGAAAGATTTGAAAAATTATGTTAAGAAGACATACCCTATTGTATTATGTGAAATACGTATTTTAGAGCGAATAAATTAATATATTTGAATGTTATTTCTTTTATGTAAGTTATTGCGGTTAAAATGGGTGTTAAAATTTTTTTTAGTAGTCTATTTCCTCTTTCAGAAAGTGATAAATATCTTTTAGACAGCTTAAAGGATTTAGAAGAATATGAACAACTAAGTAAGCTTATAAGACAAAAAAAAGCTTGGTTTACAATAAAAACATTTGGTATCTCTATTTTTGATGATGGCGAATATATACAAGTAAATAGCCATGATGAAAATTTAAATAATTTTATTGAGCAGGTTAACAATAAACTTAAACTTAAAGGCCAAGTTGAGCATTTTAAGAGAGTTTCTACTAGTTTATTTGATACGCTTAAAGAGTATTTGGCACCTGAATTATTAGGATTAGACTATTTAAAAGAGAGCATTATTTTACAGTTATTTTCTAGAGAAGGAATACATGTTGCTATCGTAAGTGATCCTGGACTGATAGGTAAAGATTTTTTAGATGCTGTCATAAATATAGCACCCATTTCTAGCTATTATAAGGGAGGGGATATACCATATAGTGGAAGTATTGCTTTTTCTGGAAGAGAATTGTATAAAGGATTATTACCTTTGGTAAATAATGGTATATTTGCTTTAGAGAATCTTAATATGATGACAAAAATTGAGAAATCTAATTTATATAGTGCTATTGATAAAAATTATATTATTCAAGAAAAAGGCGATTTTAAGTATAAATACGATGCGAATGTAAAAGTTTTGGCAACTGCTATTCCTGTTGGAGGAAAATTTGCAAGAACTTTTGAGCAGATGAAAAAACAAATACCATTTGATTCTTTTTTGATAGGCAAATTTCATTTGGTTTACTTAATAAGTGAAATGGATAAAATAGGCTTGAAAAAAATACCAAAAAAAGTTAATATTAATATTGATAAAAAATTAAATAATAATGATATTGAATTTATTAGAAATTATATAAAATATGCTGATTCTATTTATGAAGTTAACATAAGCAAAGATTATGAAGATCAATTACTAGATTATATTAATGAATTAAAGAGAAAACAATATAAATGTTTATTAGATATAAATCCTAAATTAGGTACTAGTTTAATTAGATTAGCTAAAGCAAGTGCAAGAATGGAATTAAGAAATAATATTGAATTAAAAGACATAGAAAAGGCTAAAGAGATTTTAAAGGATAGTCTAGGTTTGTAATAAAGTTTATTAACTTTTTTATTATCAAATATATTATGGAATGGTCTCAATTTGATAAGGGTATATTTTTAGTTAATGTTTTAGGAATTATGTATAATCCTAAAACTAAGAAAATTCTAATTGGTAAAAGAGAAAATGATCCTTATATTAAAGAACTTTCTTGGTGTTTTCCTGGTGGAAGACCTGGTTATGAGAAAGATTTAGAATTATATTTAAAACATGAAATTAAAGTTAAAACTGGTTTAGATGTGAATATTAAAAAAGTAATTTTTGCTAAAACCTATCCAGAAAAAAGAGAATTTCTTTCAATTTACTATTATTGTGAAGTCATTGGTGGAAAAGGAAAAGCAGGTGAGGATTTTAAAGAGATAAAATGGGTTAAACCTAATGATGTTAGAAAGTATTTTACTACATCTTTACATCAAAAGGTGCTAGATTATCTTAAAACATTAAAATAATAACTTTATAGAAACTTTTTTAAAGAATTCTAAGCTTTTAAGGAGTATGCCTCGGTAGCTCAGCTAGCAGAGCGAAAAATCGTTAAGATTTGCTTAGCTGCCTTGTATCTGAGCAAGCCAGCAGTAGGCCGGGAGTGCAAATCTCTCCCGAGGCTTTTTAATATAATAATATTTATAAATTGTCTAATTACTAATTAAATATGACCCTTAAAAATTTACAGGAAGAAGTAGATAAATGGGCTCAACAATTTAAGAAACCTTATTGGAGACCATTATCAATGTTAGCAAGGCTAACAGAGGAAACTGGAGAGGTTGCTAAAGAAATTAATGATCTTTATGGGGACAAAAAGAAAAGAATAAAAACTGAGAAAGGACTCGGTGATGAGCTTGCAGACGTTATGTTTACTGTTGTTTGTATAGCTAATCGTGACAAGATTAGTTTACAAGATTATTGGGATAAAATGATGAGAGAAAAACATTATGGTAGAGATAACAATAGATATAAGAAAAAATAGCCTTAAATTGGGCTCGTGGTCTAGTGGTTATGACGTCACCTCGACATGGGGGAGGTCGCCAGTTCGATCCTGGCCGGGCCCATATCAAAATATTTATATACTAATTCTTTTATTATAATATTTAAAATTTAGAGTTTTAAAAGCGTTGACAGTCATAAAAAAAGGTTAAAATAACCTTTTAAAGATTTAAAAAGGTTTAAAAGGGCGTTATTTTTGATACCAACAGAAAAAGAGTTAATAGAATTTATAAAAAAGAGAGATAATCTAGTCAATTTTAGCTTGATTGCTAAGTTCTATGAGATAAAAAATACAACTGTTTCTGATATTGTTGCTGATTTAGAAAAGAAGAGAATATTAAAAGTTAGAAAACTTGGAGGAAGTAAAATAGTGATGGTGAAATGAAAAGAGGTGCAGTAACATTATTTATTATAATTGGACTTTTGATAGTGGCTAGTATAATTACAATTGTGTATTTTAGAGATGATATAGCTAACTTGTTTAGAAAAGAACAGACAATAACTACAGTTACAGTACCAAAACAAATTGAGCCTATAAAAAACTATATTGATTCTTGCATTGATGAAGTATCACAAGATGCTATTGATAGGGTAAGTAGTCAAGGTGGTTATATCAATCTACCAACTGATGAAATTCCAATAAGTTTAGCTAATATTTTCTCAAGTGAATTACAAATATTTCCAAGAGGTACTTCAAAAACAATATATTGGTATTATGAAAGCGCTAATGGAATTCAAAAAAATCAGATTCCAAATTTAAATGATATTGAAAAACAGATTAATGATTATGTTAACAATAATCTAGAAAGTTGCTTGAATCATTTTTATCTATTTCCAGAATTTAATATAGATTATAATAAGATTAATACACAAACTGAAATTGGGGATAATCAAATTTTAATAAATGTTAATATGCCTATGACAATTTCTAGAGAAGATTTTACATTTAATTTGGATGATTTTTATGTATCTAAGGATAGTAGTTTAGGTAAACTATATAATATTGCTAAAAAAATACAAGACAAAGAAAATAGTGAATATTTCTTAGAACAAAAAACTTTAGATTTTATGGTAACCTATAAAGAAATTCCTTATAATGGAATTGATTTTAATTGTGCACCTAAAGTATGGACTAAGACAAAAGTTATAGAAGATTTTAAAAGTATTTTAGAAGCAAATATTCCTTATTATAAAATTGAGGGTACTAATTATGCTGTTAATGCAAATCATGAATATTATATTATCAAAAATAGTGGTATAAGTGATAATAGTGTTAATGTCAATTTTGCTTATAATAAAGATTGGCCATTTGCAGTTGATATAGAACCAGGAGATGAAATTCTAAAAGGGGAACCTTATACATCTGGAAGTGGTGTTACAGGATTTTTAATGAGTTTATTTTGTTTGAATAATTATCATTTTATATATGATATTAAATATCCAGTTTTAATAACCGTAAGTGATGATAAAGGTTCATTCCAATTTGCTACTCAAGTTATTATAAATCATAACCAACCAAGAGAAAATAGATTTATTGTTGATCAAGATTATAGTAGCGATAGTATAATTTGTAAAAATAAATTAACTGATATGACAGTTTATGTCTTAACTTATGATAATATTGGAAATACTATTCCACTAAAAAATGCTAGTATTTCTTTTAATTGTTTTACAAGTACTTGTGATATAGGAAAAACAGAAGTGCAGAATAATGGAGATGTTGCATTAAAAGCAAAATTCCCACAATGTATGAATGGATTTGTTATAGCTAGCAAAGAGGGTTATAGCACTGAAAAAACTATGATTTCTAGTAACCAAGAAGCAGTTTTAACTATGATATTAGAACCAATTTATGAGAAAAATTTAGATGTTAAATTGGTTAGAGATAGTGGTTTGTTAGCTTTAGGTGATAAAGAGAAAGTTATGATAACATTTGAAAGTAAAGATAGAGATTACAGTACAAGCATTATTTATCCTGATATGAACAAAATAAAATTAAGTGCTGTAGACTATTATGTTAAAGCTTATACAATGTATGAAAATACAAATGGAATTAAAATTGGTGATCAAGTAATTCCTTATTGTTTTGACAAACCAAAAGATGGTGTATTAGGTTTGGTAGGAATGACTGATAAAGAATGTACTGAAACTACTATACCTGGAATTACATTAGATCAGATTATTGCTGGAGGAGTTGAATTTGATTTTAATATTAATAGACAAGATTTAGTTAATTCTAATACATTAGTGGTTTATTCACCATTTGAAAAAATACCAAGCACATTTACTGAATTAAATTTAGTTTATAAAAATATTTTGGACAATAGTAAAAATAAAAAAGTAAAATTACCGGAGTTTAGAAATGTATAAAAGATTAGTAGCAATGTTTTGTATTATATTATTTGTTACTTTACCTATTGCTTATGCTGATGTAGTTACTTCAAATGTTACATTTAGTGATGTAGAAACTCCTGAAACTTTTATTGGAGAAGAGATAATAATTGATGCTGTAGATTATTTTCCTAAAGTTTTGAAAAGTTCATTAATTGAAGAACAGGATGTGAATGTTCAAGTTTTATTGGGTGGAATTCCAACTAACCCGAGTATTACTATACCAAAAATAAAAAATATACATATTATTGCTTATAATGTAACAACAGGAAAATCTAATTCAAGTAGCAGTCAAGTAAAAATAGGAACTCCAAGATATTATCCGCCAAAAGGTACTCCAACATATACTAATTTAGGTTATTTAGTTATACCAATAAGAAGAATTCCAAAAGAAGCGGATGTTCCTGATGAAATAAATATCCAATTAGTAGCAAGAATTGAATTTTCAGTCTCAGAAGGTTTGAATTTTGGTGAATATCAAGATGTATTGCAAGAACAAACAGAAACAGAATGGTTACAAAATAAAGATGGCCATAGATTTTTTAATGGATATATAAGGGCTAGTCAAGTTAGAGATAAAGATGCAACATTTGTTATTTATGATGATTCATTACATCAAGTTGATTCTGTTAATGTTAACACTGGAAGTAGCTCTGGCTTTTTAAAAACTTATAAGACTGGTGGTTTAAGTGATATTGGTAATCTTGGACAATTATTTAATAGTTATAAAATTAATGTAAAAGAAATTAGAGGAACTACTAATTTAGTTAAGGCTTCTATATTTACAGGTGATCAATATATAAATACTGTTTTGAAAGAAGGTTCTAGTTTATATAGTGGATCTCAATGGAGAGTTGATAAAATTAATATTTTAGATAAAGATGGTAAAAAAGATGTTACTGTTGAACTAAGAAACATAAATGGTGAAAAATCTTTGTTAAAATTCTTAAAAAATAATAAAATTATTTTAGGATATGAGAAAAATATAACTGTTGATTTATCTGGAACAGATAAATATAAAGAAATTAATACCAAATATGATGAAGCTAAAGGAAATTATGATGATCTTGTTACTAATTTAAAGAATAT
>JAPLZO010000026.1 GCA_026394995.1 Candidatus Woesearchaeota archaeon
GATGCCTGATGAATCAATTTATGCAGGTCGTGCTATTAACTTTTTCAAATCTAATCAATTATCAACTATAGATCAATCACCACTATTCTTTTATTTAACAGATGTATTTTATAATCTATTTGGAGTTAATCTATTTGGAGCAAGATTTTTAGCATTATTTTTTGGTTATATATTAAGTATACCATTAATATTTTTAATTGCTAGAAAATTATATAATAATAAAGTAGCTATAATCTCGGCATTTTTATTTACATTTTCATCTCTGTATCTAAAAATAATAACAGGGGTTCCAGATGAGAGTATGGTTTTCTTTTCTTTATTAAGTATCTACTTTTTTATTAAAACAATAAAAGATAACAATAAATTTATAATATTAAGCTTATTTTTCTTAGGTATAGCTATACTATTAAAACCAGTTGCATTATTACTTTTTGTATCATATCTAATATTTTTGATATACTTATCATATAAAAATAAAGAAACTAGATTCTTTAGTAAAGATAAGATTAAAAATTACTTAATAGCTATATTAATCTTAATAATAACATTAATGCCAATATTTACTTATAATTATTTATTTTATAAAGATCAACATAAAACAGATATTTTAGTGAATAGATTCTTGGAATTAAATATACAAGACTATGCTCAACTTGGTGGAGCTAGTAGAGGGTTACACTTATCAGATTTACCACAGGGTATAATTTCAATATTAACAAGATTACTTCAATGGGAACCACTACTATTTTTATTTTTCTTAGGCGGTTTATTTTTATTAATCTATAAGAGAGACAAATGGGCTTATTTTTTGGCTTTATGTTTACTACCTTTATTTTTATTTTTTATAACAACAGAAACATCAACAGTTCATTTAACAATATTTATACCAATAATGGCTATTTTTGCATCAAATTTTATTTTATTCTTATCAGATCATCTAAACAAATTAATCAAAAAACAAACTTTAAAATATTTCTTAATCATATTTATAATAGTAAGTCTACTCCTAAGTTTAAATATAATATTTTCAAGTTCAAATTTTGAAGCATTAAGGTCATATACAACATCTAATATACCTCAAGATTCATTAGTTGTTGTAGATTCTAGAATATATACAGGGTTTACTGCATTCTTATTTAATGATAGACATTATTTAGATGCTCAGTTATTTTCTCAAGCAATAGACAAAGTAAAGGGTTTACCTAATAAGCAACAAATACCAACTTATTTTGTAGAATGTTTATCAGATGATTGTGGATGGGCTACTGTTAAAGAAAATCCAGAATTTAATCAGTCCATGGAAGATTTAGTAACATTTTTTAATAAAAATTCTTATAATAAAGTTACCTTTAATCAAGAACCAGAGCCTTATTATAGAGTTTATATATCTAATTTTGAGTTTAATCCAGCTATTTTACAATTAGCAGACTCAACCCACTATTTTTATTATAATCCAGTAGCTTGGAAAAATCCAAATAAATTTGACATATATAAAATTAATACAACATTTGATTCATTACTACAAAAAGTTTCATTTTTGATTTTATACTTAACAATATTTATTTCATTATTATTACCAATCCTAATTATTTATTTAATTTCTAAAGAGAATAAAGATGTATATTAGTATAATATTTCCTAAAGATA
>JAPLZO010000010.1 GCA_026394995.1 Candidatus Woesearchaeota archaeon
AAAAGATTAAGTCTTCTGTTTAAGATTGATAGGAAATTTAAAAAATTTAAATCTTTAAATGATGATGGTTCTGGCGATGGAGTAAATGGTTCTCAAAATGCGAATGAGGTAATAGTCTAGATTCATCTAGTTCAAAAACAATTATTTTTGTCTTGTGGATAGTTATTGTGATAGGTTTTATAATTTTATTAGAATATAAGAAGTATAAAAAGAGAAGATATTATCATTTTGGATATTAGTTTAACGCCCCCACGAGGATTTGAACCTCGGTCGCAGGTTCCGCAAACCCGTATTCTATCCAGACTAAACTATAGGGGCCTTAAATTTTTTAAATTGAGAAAGATTTATAAATATTTGTTAATGTATTAGAGGGTTATGGTTGAAAAAGAATTAATATGTAATAGTTGTAAAACAAAGATAACTAATGTTAAAGGTAGTGTTATCTTTAAATGCCCTAGTTGTTTAGATAATAATATAGTTAGATGTTTACACTGTAAACAAATTAGTGCTAAATATGAATGTTCTAATTGCAAATATTCAGGGCCAAATTAAATATGGCTGAAGTTTTAATAACATTAAAAGTAATGCCTGATGGTACTGAGATAGATATTAAAAATTTGGAAAAATTAGTTAGTAAAGAAATAAAAGAATTTGGTGGAAGAATAGAAAAAGTTGAAATTGAACCAATAGCATTTGGTTTACAAGCTTTAAAAATAATTTTTAGTATGGATGAAAGAAAAGGTAGTACTGATGCTTTGGAAAATAAAATTAGTGATATTGATGGTATAAGCAGTGTTGAGGTTACTGATGTTAGAAGGATGATAGGTTAAAAATGGATTGTATATTTTGCTCAATTATTAATGGAAAAATTCCAGCAAGAAAAGTCTATGAAGATGATGAAGTTTTAGCTTTTTTGGATATAAGACCTTTAAATCCAGGACATACATTAATAATACCAAAAAAACATTATAGATGGGTTTGGGATATTGAAGATATTGGACATTTTTATGAAAAAATTCAATTAATTGCTAATGGTATTAGGAAAGCAATGAATACTGAATGGGTTGTTTCTTTAATCTTTGGAGAATCTGTTGAGCATGCTCATGTATGGCTTATTCCAAGATTTAAAGATGATGGGCATGGTGATTCTATAAATTTGAAAAGTATTAAACAGATTTCTGATAAAGATTTGGATGATATAGCAGAAGCTATTAAAAATGAAATTAATAATTTAGGGAACAAATCTAAAAAAGAACCAATTATAATGAGCAACGATAACCAAGAATATCAGGAATATGAGGATAAAGAGGAATATATACCCTAAAATAAAAATAATATTTTTCCACTTAATAAAGTTATAATTGTTCCTATCAAAAATGGAGGTACAAAAGGAATTCCATCTTTTATTAAAATTCTTTTTAATTTTGATTTTTTAATTAAATTAATTTGTTGTTTTTCAATACCAGTTTTAGGAATTTTAAACTGAGATTTTATTTCAGAACTAGCAATCCAATCACCTTCGGTCAATTTAGAAATCGGGATTAATTTAAACATAGATACTTTTTCTACAGATTTTAAGAAAATAAATAAATAAATATAAAATATTATTGCAAATGATAAAGCTATGATTATTAATTTTAAGTTATTATTATTTACCAAGAACATAAGCATTAATACAAATAAAGCTAAAATTAATGCGATTATCTTAAATTTTTTATATTTTTGAGATAATAAGTGATATTGTTCTATGAATTTATATCTATTTTTTATAGCAAGAATAATAGACCATATTAAACTATAAATAAATCCGGTTAGTAAAATATTTATTAATAATATTATAAAAAATGGTAATTTTATTTGTAAAATAAAATAAGGTTTTGTGGCAAATAAAATTGATAAAGCTGTTAATAATTTTGTGTCACCACCACCCCATTGTTTGGTGTAATATAGTAAAGAACCTATTCCAAAGAAAATTAATCCATAAATTAAAGCGTAAATAAAATAAGAATATTGTTTATATGTTAAAGAATAAATTAATCTTAGTGATAAACCTATTGTTATTAAAGAATAACTTAGAAAATCAGGAACTTCTTTGTATTTAATATCATTTAGTGTTGCTAAGATAAGACCTATTAAACCTATTATTACTAAGGTTATATCGATTATCA
>JAPLZO010000041.1 GCA_026394995.1 Candidatus Woesearchaeota archaeon
TAGAAGTCCTGTTGAGGTTGTTGCTCTACTAGCACTTGAAAGAGAAGCAATACTTAACTCAATAAATTTAATAAAAGATAATTATTTAAAATAACTTATTAAATTCATCAACATATTGTTTAGCTATCTTTTCATCATAAATTATAACTAAATTTTCATTATTATTTTCATCACCATTTCTAGTTGGATTATAGCTTCCAGTTATAACAATCTTTTCATCAATCACAAAAATTTTGTTATGCATATAATATTCATTTTTATCAAATTTAACATCAATTTTATTATTTTTAAGTTTGTTATATTCTGAATATTTACTCTCTTGAGATCTTTCAAAAATACCTTTAACTTTAACACCTTCTTGATATTTTTTGATTAATAAATCACCAATATCATTATCAGTGAAACTATAGGTCATAAACAAAACAGAACTATTAGCGCTATTTATTACTTCCATGACATGCTCTTTACAATTATCTTCAGGACAAAAATAAACATTCACTTTTGAATCAGTTCTTATAGTATTAGTTAAACCACACCCACTAATAAAAATTAATACTATTATTGAAAATACTAATAATTTTTTCATATTTTATTTGATATTTTGATTACTTTTCCATCACTTAATTGTGCAATTCTATCTGCTTGCTTTGCTATATTTAAATCATGTGTAACCATTATTAATGTTTTTCCCTGTTCTTTTTGCAATCTTTTTAATAATTCTAGTATTTCTTTGCCTGTTTTACTATCTAAATTTCCAGTTGGTTCATCAGCTAATATTACTTCAGGATCATTTGCTAATGATCTAGCTATAGCAACTCTTTGTCTTTCTCCTCCAGATAATTCACCAGGTGTATTATTTAATCTATCACCTAACCCAACTAGATTAAGTAATCTAGTAGCTTTCTCAATTTTTATACTTCTTTGTATATTTTGAAAAGTCATAGGTAACATAACATTTTCCAATGCACTTAATGAGTTTATTAAATTAAAAGCCTGAAAAACAAATCCAATTTTTCTTCCTCTTACTTGAGATAACTCAGATTCATCTAAAGTAGAAATATCTATACCCTCAAGTAGAACTTGACCCTTTGTTGGAACATCTAAAGCACCTACTGAGTTAAGCATTGTTGATTTTCCTGAACCAGATGCTCCCATAATTGCTAAAAATTCTCCTCGATAAACATCTAAATTAGCACCTCTTAAAGCAGGATATTCAACTGCATCTAATTGATATATTTTCCAAACATCTTTTATTTCTATAATTTTTCTTTTTTCCATTATTCATACCTCAAAGCATCAACTGGTTTTAATTTTGATGCTCTTATAGCAGGCAATAATCCAGCTATTGAACCTACAAAAAATGAAAATGCTAAAGATCCAACTGTTAAATACAATGGAAAAACAGCTCTTAATAAAGTTGTTCCTAAATAATTTACAGCAGCATATTCAACCCCTTTTCCTATAACATAACCTATACCAACACCAATAGCTCCTCCAATCAACCCTAAAAAACCGCTTTCAATTAAAAATATAACTAATATGTCTGAATTTTTAGCTCCAATAGATTTCATAATTCCAATATCTCTTGTTCTTTCTAGCACAGATGTATACATTGTATTCATTATTCCAATCCCACCAACTAATAGAGAAATAGCAGCAATTCCTGCTAAAACTGTTTGAATAATTCCAAAAATATTATTAAAACTCTCCAAAATCTGTTCAGATGTTGAAACCTGAAAAGTTTCTTGATTTTCTTTTTCTCCTCTAAATCTTCTTAATTTCTCTTTAATAGCATCAGCAACTATTTTAACATCATAACCTTGTTGTACCTTAACTACAATTTGACTTTCTTCATCTCCAGTATTTAAAACTTCTTTAAGAGTGTCTTTTGGAACAAATAAATAACCATCCTCAAGTGGATTGCTTGTTTTATCAAATCTTCCTACAACTTTAAATTTATAACCTTCTATTTCAACAGAATCCCCAACCTTTATTCCTCTATTCCAAATTTTTTTGTCAACACCATGATTGTATCCAACAACAACTTTAAATTTATCTCCATTTTTCAAAGATCTCCCTTCAATTATTTTTGTTCCTTGTAATTCTAAATTTGTTGTCAGATCAGATGGATTCATACCAATAATAAATTCAACTTTTTTTTCATCTTTAAATTGTACCTGATCACTTTTTACTAAATAGCCAATTGCCCATTCAACACCATTAATATTTTCAATAAACTTTAAATCCTTAGAAGTTAAAATTAAAGATTTTGATGTTACACTTCCAGGCGGCCCTAATGTAATTGGTTGAATGATTATTTTATCTTTCCCTAATTGTTGAAATTGTTCATCAATTGCTGTTTGTAATCCTTGACCTAAACTTATTAAAGAAACAACAGCAGCAATTCCTATAAAAATTCCAATTACAGTTAACCAAGATCTTAATTTTCTTTTTCTTATGCTTTTAAAAGAAAGTAAAAAGTAATCAAAAATCATTTTTTTCTTCGTCTAATTAACCTATAAATTATGTATATAACTATTAATCCAACAATAATATATATAACTAAACTTAAATTACTACTTGGTGTTAAACCTAGCTGTTTAGCTTCAGAATTTGTATAAGCATTTACACTAATATATTTAGTATCAGTAAACAATTTATTTGATGTATCTCTATAGCTTATTGTAAACAACAATTGTAAATTTTGGGGAGCATCATTATCAACCCTGATTTTATATTCAGCTGTATCAGAATCATCAGAATCAATACTACCTAAATAAGCAGTACCTGAAGATAATATAGTATAATAGCTAGAAGGCAATAATTGTATACTTAAAAATTTTACAGGAGCTAATCCACTATTTACTACTTTTATTAATACACTTTGCTCTTGTCCTTTTAAAACATAATTATTATTGCTACTTATATCTAAATTAGGTTTTGCTTCTACAATCAAACTAATAAAATCATTCTTTTGAAATTTTGTATTATCTTTATCTTGATAAGTTATTATTAATGGTATTTTATAAATCTGAGATGCGGCTGTTGATAATGTTATAACATTAAAATTCAAATTGCTTGTGTCATCCTCTTGCAATTCATCAATTGTTTTTTCAGCACTAGAAGTTATAGGTGCCACTGGTAAATTTGGATCACTTAAATCTAATTTAACATCAATATTTTTAATGGTTTTACTATCTTCATTTCTTACTTCTATACCAATAGTAGCAGTTTGTCCTGGTATTACTTTGCTAGGCGTTTGTGTTACAGAATCTACTGTTAAAGCGTTGGCTACTGGTAAAATTAGTACTATCAATAAAATTAAATTTAATATTTTCATCTTAAAATTCTCCTTATTTTTTAACTTTAAATATCTTTAAATTCCCTTATATAAATGTTTCTATTATAAAGTGGTTATTTATAGAGAATATCTCTAAGAATATCAAATAAAAAAGCATTTATATAATTTATTATTCTTTAGTCTTATAACGCGGAGGTAGCAAAGTGGTCAAATGCAACAGCCTCAAGAGCTGTTCTCTTAGTGAGTTCCCAGGTTCGAATCCTGGCCTCCGCATACTAAAATGCAATTTAAACCTAAATTCAT
>JAPLZO010000034.1 GCA_026394995.1 Candidatus Woesearchaeota archaeon
TTTTAAATGGTCGCCATGAGGCTTTAAACTTCTTTCTCTTGTATCATCAATAGCTTTGTCTAATTGTTTTTTATGTTCTTCAGCTAATATTTTTGTATGCTCTTCTGTTAAAATTCCAAGTTGCTGTGAAATAACAGTTGGAATAGCTTTTCCTTTAAGTGTAATAATTGCTGTAATCATTAAACTTCTTTCCTAAAAAGTGTAATCTCTGAATAATTTTCATCTAAAGATAAAAGTTGCATCTTTTTTCCAACAGCATCATTATAAACATAATAATCTTCATCTTTAATAACAATTCTGGAAGCTAATTTAAATAATTCTACATCATTATTTTTAACAATTAATTTCTTAGCTCCAATAGCAATAAGACCTAATTGACGAATAATTAATTCGTTTGGAGTAGTATCACGAATCCACGCTTTAACTGTTAAATAATTCTGTTGGCCTTTTATATATCCAACATCTCTAAATTTATCATAATTTGTTCCTTTAACAGTTGCACCAGGAAGATAAATAAACACTTTCTCATGATAATTATCCATGATATAAGAAGCGTATGATTTTCGATATTTAGTCATTATACCCTCATATAAATATTATCAGTAAATTTTATTACATCAAACCAAACCGTTTGTTCTTTTCCTATAACATCTATTAAAGTAATTTCTAAATAACTAATTAAATGAAAAAGAGTAGTTAAATCTTTAGCAAAATGAAGTTGAAATGTTCCACCACTTCCACTATCAACTGTAATTTCACCACTTGCACCACCATTATTTGTTGTATCTAATTCAATAGAAGAATAAAATCTATCAAAAAGTTCTGCATGGATTTTATAAGTAGATAAATTTACATTGATATGACAATCAATGTCAAAATTATTTCCACGAAATATTTTATTTGGAATTGAAATATCCATTTCAGTTTGCATAGATTTATCTCCTAGATTAATTTACGTCTTGTCTTAAATCTTCATCAAAACTAAATTCACCATACCATACAGTAAATTGATTTAAAGCTCTGGAAATAAGTTCATTTTTACTTTCTTTTTCCATAGCGGTAACTGTAAAATCTTTAGTTCGAATTTCAATATTTTGTGGGTCAATAAGTATCGCTGTAATAATACTAATTTCATAACATTCTCTAGCAGTTGGATTTACATTATCAATTGATAAAATTGCTGTACGAGCATCATTAAGTTTAAAAGTTTTACGATAACCAAATTGACTAAAATAAAGAAACGAAGATTCGATATAATCAGTTAATTCAGCATCAGAGTATTTATCATAAAAAGAATAAGTTATAAGAATTATATCGTTTGTAGATAATAAAGACGTAATTGTTAAAATATTTGTGCTGGCATTGTACGAGTATCCAGTAGTAAGAAGTGTTCCGTTTTTGAATACTTTAATGGTGGCACTATCGGGATAGTCCTCTGATAAAGTGAACGAGGCACTTCCTAAGAATTGAAACGAATCTCTCCCATCAACTCTTAAGCGGTCTTTAAGTAAAGCACGCACTAATCTTCGTATTGTAACTAACTCGCTCCAATTACTCATATAATTATCCTCTTATATTTTATTATATTTATTTAAATAGTTAATTGCTGAAATTAATACATTATTATCGTCGTTAGAAAGTCCTATCATTTTATTGCATTTGGCACATAACAAACCACGAACTTTTCCTGTTTGGTGGTCATGGTCTACTGATAGCTTTTGTGTTTTATGTGAACGACTATCAATTGTAATTTCCTCTTTTCCACAAATAGCACAAACACCATTTTGTAATTCTAACATTTGTCCATATTGGTTTAAAGTGATTCCAAAAATTGTTTTTAATTTACGATTTTTATCTTCTAATCGTCTTTGTTTAGCTATTTCTGGATTGCTTTGAATTTTTTTCCAAAAATTTTTACTTTTTATTTTTAATAATTCTTTATTTTTATTATAATAAGATTTACTATAAGCTTTTGTTTTGTCTTTATTTTTTTCTAAATAAATTTTTCGTTTAATACGAACACAATCTATACAATCACAACGAACTCCAAATTTTCCACCTTTACATTTATGAAATTCACATATTTCTTTTTCTATATCACATGTTGTACAAATTTTAGTTTGCATCTACATCCTCATTT
>JAPLZO010000019.1 GCA_026394995.1 Candidatus Woesearchaeota archaeon
CAGGAATTCCAAAGAATATACATTTGATTCTTGCAAGTTTTACAGATATGATTATTATTGCTTTTATTTTTCTAATTGTATCACTAAAAAATAAAAATATTAGATGGATTGAGAAACCTAATACTATAGATTATGTTATTATAATTATTTTAAGTTTAATTATTTCAGCATTTATAGAATTAGTAGCATTAAGTACTGGAAGATGGGATTATACAAAATTAATGCCAACTGTATTTGGGATAGGACTAAGTCCTTTAATACAGTTAGCTGTAACATCAATTATTTCTTTAATAATAATTAAGGTTTTCAAAAATTAACTTACAATTACTGTGGCTTTCATAGTTACATGGAAATTACAATGATATGTAAAAGTTCCAGCTGTATTAAATGTATGTGTATATGTTTGCCCTGGTGATATAGAACTTGAGTCTAATTCAGATCCAGAGTCAGATGTTACTGTATGTGGAACAGAATCATAATTTGTCCATGTTATAGTATCGCCTTTTGCAATGTTCATTGTTGATGGACTAAATGCAAAATTTTGTATATCTACATTATATGATTGTGGTCCAGAAGAACTTCCTGGTGGTTGAGTAACTTGTGGTGAGCCAGTATTTGTTGATTGATTAGATGATGTGGGTAATTGTAATGTATAAAATATAATTCCACCAGCAACTAATAATATCACTATTATTAAAATATAAGACCAAGCTTTCATAATTTCACCCCCTTAATAATTAAATAAATTTGTTAATATATAAATATTTAGGATTTAAGTACAATAACATTAGTCATACCACGTCTTTTTCTTTCAATTAATCCTTTACCTTCTAATCTGTCAAGAATACGAGTTATTTTAACTTTATTCAAATTTGTTTTTTCTGTAAGTTCTGATTGAAATATTGTACCATTAGATTCAATAACTTTCTCAAATATATTTTTTTCATCAGAATCTAATTCTTTTATTATATCTTGATAATTGGATTTTTCTACTTTTTTATTTTTAATTTGTGGTTTTACAATTTTTTTAATTACTGTTTCATCTTTTGCAAATATTATAAAAGCTAATCCTACTAAAATTATAAAAATAATTATGCCTATTGAAATATTAGTTTGTAAATTAATTGTGCCCCACATTGGACATGTAGGACCATGAGAACATGATGTTGATATTATTTTTGTTAAAGCTTGATTAAATGAAAATACTATAAATCCAATTAACAAAGCAATTCCTATTATTAGATAACCAAAGTATTTATTTTTCATTTGCCAAATACACACATAAACTTTATATAAACTTTGTGTAATTAAGATTATGCATGAATAAAATTCTAGAATACTATTCAAGAGGAGATATACAAAAAGAGTTGCTGAGAGTAGCTAAAGATAGAGAAGTTGCTGTAAAATTTGGTGAAGCTGGTTTTGGTAGAAGACCTGATATATTACAGTATGAACAAGATATTTTTGAATTAGCAAAACAAGGTGCAACATCATTTCATGCTAGTGAGGAAAGATGGAGAGACCCTTTAAGATTAGAACCTGGAATGAGCAAAAGACAATTAGATGAGTTAAGAATTGGTTGGGATTTTTTCATTGATATTGATTGTAAATTTTTAGAGTACTCAAAAATAACTGCAATGATATTGCTAGAAGCTTTAAGATTTCATGATGTTAAGAATTTTAATGTTAAATTTTCAGGTGGAACTGGAATTCATATATTAATTCCATTTGAATCTTTTCCTGATAGAGTAAATGATTTAGATACAAAATTATTATTCCCTGATGGAACAAGAGTTATTGCTAATTATTTAAAAAATTTAATTAAAGATAGATTATCTGAAAAAATATTAGAAATTAGTACTTTAGAGGAAATAAGTCAAAGAGTTAAAAAACCATTAAGCAAAGAGGGAAAATTTGATCCTTTTAGCGTTTTAGAAATTGATACTCAATTAATTTCAAGCAGACATATGTTTAGATTACCTTATTCTATTAATGAAAAGACAAGTTTGGTTAGTGTTCCAATTGATCCAAATAAAATAATGGATTTTAATTTGAGTGATGCTAAAATTGAAAATGTAAAAGTTGATGTTAAGTTTTTTAATGAAGTTAAAGAAAAAGATGGTTCTAGATTAATAATGCAGGCTTTTGACTATGATAGTAAAAGCATAAAACAAAGTGAATATATTGTTAAACAAGAAAAAAAATATGAATTACCAAAACAAGCTATTAGTGAAAAATATTTCCCTCCTTGTGTTTTAGAAATATTAAAAGGATTAAAAGAAGATGGAAGAAAAAGAGCTATTTTTATTTTAGCTAATTTTCTAAGAAATACTGGTTATAATATGGAACAAATTAAGGATATATTATTAGATTGGAATAAGAAAAACTATGAACCTTTAAGAGAAGGTTATATTATATCACAATTAAATTGGTTTAAAAATCAAAAACAGAGTATATTACCACCAAATTGTTCTAATGAAGATTACTATAAATCAATTGGTGTATGTAAACCAGATAATTTATGTAAGATGATTAAGAATCCAGTTAATTATACTAGTAGAAAAACTAAATTTAAGAATGAAAAATAAGATTCCATATTTTATTGAAATTAGAGGTTGTATAAATTGTGATGCATCTTATCTTTTAAAACAAAAAACTGGTCATGATTATGGCTTTGATCATGAAATAATGGTTAAGTGTGTTTTGTATGGTTGTGTAGATTATAGTTATGATTTAACAAATCCTTTTTTTGATCCAAAAGAAACTGTTAGACTTGCTAAGAATATAATAAAAGAAAATAATAATTTAGATATAATAGAAAATGCAAAAAAATATTGTTTGAATGTTAAGAAAAAATTTGGTAAATTCTATGATATGATTGGTGTGTCAATAGATGATATTATTAATGAATTAAATTAAATAAGAATTGATTATTTAGGTAATATTTGATATAATTTTGTTTCTAGGTTAAAATGAACTGCTTTCCCTTTGATTATTGGAGGTATATAATCATTAATTTTTAGTTCATTTCTTAAGAAATAAGTAGGGTACTTATCAGATAATTCCAAATGAGAAATTAATATTAAAGAATCACCTTTATCTTTTTTAGAATTAAGTAAATCATTAACTATTTCTGGGTCTCCATGGCAAGTAGCTTTTTGGGGCCATAATTCAAAAGATTCTTCAATTGAATCTAAACCTAACTTTTCTGCTAAAACCTTTGCACTTTCTATTGCAACTATCTCTGGAGATGAGATAATATAAAATTTAGGACAAGCAATTTCTTTTATTAGTTTGCTTAAGGTTTCCATTTCAGTTTTTCCTTTTAAACTTAAATGAAATCCCTTATTATCATAATCATAATTTCCATGTCTTACAAAAAATAAGTGTTTCATAGTTAAGAATCCATAACGGGCTAACATCATACTCCATATTTCTTTGAGTATAGTTTTTAAATTCACCTGAAAAATATTTAATTATAGTTTCCATCTCAAATGCAACATCATGAGTATGATGAGGATCACAACCAGTTTCTTCAAGAGTATATTGTCTAATTATATCAATAAGTTTCAATTGTTTTAAATCAAAAGGTATTACATGTGATCTTGAACTCATTACCTCAAGACTTAACTTTCTTTTATCCGTAGGTGACATAATACCTCCAAAACATTTTGTTCCAATATGCTCTTGGTCTTCTAAAAAAAATTTAGGAGGTAAAATAATTTGTGTATCCTTAGATGAATAACTGCTTGGATTGGGTACACCATTTATTTCTATAGGTAAATAGCCGCCAAATTTATTAAAAATTAAATCATTGTATTTGTTACCATCATAATAAATTTCGCCTGTTGGCCAAGGTCCTTTCTCTTTTTGAAATAATTCAAGAAATGGTTTTTTTGGTAAAACAATGCCCCAAACAGGCATTCTTCTTAAAAAATATGATTGAGTATTACAAATTATTGTTCCTAGTGGGAATATCTCATTTTCCATTCTTAAGATGTTAAAATTAGATTTAAAAAGCTTTATTGAAATATAAAGTGATTATTTAGAAATATCTATTATCAAACAACCTTCACAACATCAGCTACTTTATCATCTTCATCAAGTTTCATTATTCTAAAACCTTGAGTGTTTCTACCAATTGTTGTTATTGTATTACAAGGAATTCTAATTGTAATTCCTTTTTTTGTTATTAACATTATTTCATCATCATCAAAAACTGTTTTTATTGAAACTACATTACCATTTCTATCACTTGTTTTAATATTAATAACGCCTTTACCGCCTCTACGAATAAGTCTATAATCATCTATTGTTGATCTTTTACCATAACCATTTTCTGTTACAGTTAATATTGTTGAATTTGGCGTTGCAATTTCCAAACCAATTAATTCATCATCACTTGATAATCTAATTCCACGAACACCTGCTGCATTTCTGCCAAAAGCTTTAATGTTTTTTTCATTAAATTTAACAGCTGATCCATTTTTACTTGCTAAAATTAAATCTAAATTACCATTTGTTAATATAACATCAATAACTTCATCATTTTCATTTAATTTAATTGCTAAAATTCCTGATTTTCTTGGATTAGCAAATAAAAATAATGGTGTTTTTTTAACAATGCCTTGTTTTGTTGCAAATGT
>JAPLZO010000001.1 GCA_026394995.1 Candidatus Woesearchaeota archaeon
ATTACTAATTGTTAAGCCTAATTATAATTATTAATAAATATCAAAGAAATATTAGAGCAAGAATAAGTTGAGCAGATTGTAAGCAAGACAAGAGCAATATTAGAAGCAAGTTTTACTTATTACTAATTTACTCCCAGAATAAGATAACATAGATTTAATAAGATTGCAAAATTATAAAAATTATAAAAAGATGAGAGCAACTAATATTTTCATTGTCATTATAAGTTTTGTATTGTTTATTTTATTTGGCGGAATTTTAGATGAAATTATCCGCAAAACAAGGCTTAGAAATGATTATTTAATACTCTTAATACAGCATTGGACAGGCATAAATTCAATCATGCTGATGCTTATGTTTGTAATCTGGGTTTTTGTAATGTTTATATGGACAGCATACAAGAGTTGATTAGTTCTGATAAATTAAAATTTCATTAATAAATGAAAAATGGCAGAAGAAACCATTGATAAAAATTAAGGGTTTTTAAATTATCGCCTGCTTTTAAACATTATGAATTTTTGAGCTGTAAAGTAAACGTCAGGTAAAAATGTTTTTAAAGGATTAATTCATATATATTATTATGGCATTGTTTTCACCAATTGCAATTTGTTTTGTCTTAGTTATTGTTACTTCCATGAGTTTAAATGCATATTTAAAGAAAAAAGATTATGACAGAAGACAGGATATAATAATGTTGCATATTATTTTTTCTGCTTTTGCAGGAGCTATATTTTCTGTTACTATAAACTTTGCTCAACATTTAGCCATTCCACAAGCATTAGATATGTTTTTTTTAGGGTTTGGTTTATCAGCATTTGTTATGGAATTTATAATGGTTCTTTATGTTCAAAATAAAATGAAGTAATGTGGTAACAAAATATGAGTAAATGGTTTAATAATAATGAAGTGCATAGACATAGAAGCTATGATTTCAGGAGAAAAAACAAGTTCTGGATTGTTATTTTAATATTGATTATTTTCTGTAGTTTAATTTATGCTTATGATATTTTGGGATTAAAGACTTCTATAAAAAATATTATATCTACTAATCTTTCTGTTGAGAAAGATTTAATATTATCCAAAAATAAATGTCCTTCTGAAATAATTCCAGATAGACTATTACTTATAGAGAATAATATGCCTCAAAGTTTAACTCTAATGAAAGGTGCTATATGGCTTACTAATAATGCAAATCCAAGTGATTACATTATACCACAATGGAAAGATGGAATAGAAATTTCTTATGCTTATCTGGATTTCAATGGAGTATGTCATCATGGAAGTTCTAAAGGAGAAAATATAAATTATGTTTATTGCAATAATTTAGGTTATAGCAAATCAAAGACAGAAATATCCAAAGAAGGAGTAGTAGGAGATACAACAACCATTAGTTATAGTATTAATCTTATTTTAATTAAAGACAAAGTATTAAAAGAAGATATAATATCATCATTAATTTATTATAAGATTATTTCTTCCGAATGTATAAAACAATAAAAGTCCATAATTTGCGACAGCACCATTAAAAGATATATTTAAAAATAGCAAAGTTTTTATAGTTACTATTCGTATACAAATGGTAACTAAAGAAACAACAGTAAAAATAAGCCAATGGCTTTTGGATGAAATAGAAAAATTTATCAACACAAATAAAAGAAATAAAACAAATTATCCCTCAAAGAGGAATTTTGTTGATAGAGCAATAATAAAACAACTGGAAGATGAAGGAATTAATTTAAAAGAAAAATGAACAAAAATTTAAAAAACAAAGTTTATAAAGCAGTATTACTTTCATACTTTATGAAAAAGGGAGAGGATTTTATGCAACAGATTAGCATTAGTCCCTCTCAAAATTCTAAGAAAAGAGTTCTTGATAATACATTAAATTTAGTTAATGTATTAGTGTAATATTCAGAAATTAATACCTCGTGCGACGTGCGGGAATCAAACTCGCAATTCATGCCTGGTAAGGACACATGGTTTATCATTAAGCCTAACGTCGCTTTGAGTTATTAAAATTTGCAGATACAGTAACCCAATAAGTGTGCCTGCCTGGTAAGACTGCACACTTATCAGTTGCCAAATTTACTATACCTGCACATGAGTTGTCACCAATTTTTTTGTGTTGTGTCATTTTATTTTTTTTGTAAGGGAATTTCTAAAATTAGATATTTTATTCCATCTGTTTTTTGAATGAATGTCTTTAGTTTAAGACTTTTTCTTTTTGGTACTAAAGCAGAATAGTCTACCCCAAATTGAGAAAATAAGCTACGTCCACTGAACCAGCTACTTTTCCTTTCTGTAGGAGTTATCTTAAATGTACCTTCATCTTCGCTTTCAAAGAATGTTAATGCAGCAATTAGTTTATCTTCTTTTAAAGATGCTCTAAAACTAACTGACTTTGGTTCATCTAATTCATTTAATTTTTTGAATGCAAAATTCATATTAAAGTATCCTCCACGACTTAATGAAAAAACAGGCTTCTTTCTTCCACCTCTAGTCGCTTGTACCTCTTCTAAATCCGAAATATCAATTTCCATGTTATTATTAGTTATTTTGTATTTATATATCTTTGGTTCTTTAGTTCTATTAAACCTTTGATTGTTTTATTGTATAATCATTACAATAATATTTATAAACCTATTCATTTTAGATTAAATATGATATTACAACGTTTTAAGGGTTAATAGAACAAGTTTATATTTTTTTCTTAGCTACAGCTTTCTTTTTTTCCAAATCCCATCTTGCACTCTTACATTTAGGACAAATAAGGGGCTTCTCTTTATTAGAACGAGGTACCCACTCGTAATTGCAGTTATTACATTTATACCCCTTTACAAAAATTTTGATTTCTGGCATATTATATCTAATAATTCATACCTTATAAATGTTACTACTTATAGTAATACTTTACAAAACAAAAGGTTTAAATAGTAGGTATTACTATATAAAGTATGACTAAACAAAGTAATAATAAAATGGAACAAAAAATAAAGTGTAAG
>JAPLZO010000011.1 GCA_026394995.1 Candidatus Woesearchaeota archaeon
CAATATTTAATTTTAAAGGTAAACTACCTGTTATCAAAATAGTTTGTAATCTTTTCATCTCAGCTAAGGCATTATCCTTTGCTTCCAATTGAGTTTTACCAAAACCCGGCCCACTTATATCAATATCAGTTATTTCTTTACCTTTAAGATCTTCACTTATTTGTAGACTACTTAAATATTTACCATCTAAATATAAATCTAAAGGTTTACTTAGATATCCTTTACCACCACTTTCAGTTGCATTAACATTTAAATCTTTAGTAATCTCAGCTTGTTTTTTAGCAGCTTCTGGACTTAATGTAATGCTAAAATGAAATGTACAAACCCCTTGGTCAGCACTTACTTGATTACATTGCCTTATACCACTACAAGTTCCATCTTCCCTACATACAAATTTAATATCATTACCACCATTAAAAACAATTTCATCACCTATTTTAGCTTCGAATTTACCTTGTTGTTCAATTAAACTCTGAACTTCTTCTTTAGTAACTCCAGCAATTTCTACTAGCACAAATTTATTTCCACTTAAATCAGTAACAGGTCTTATCTTTAAATCTTTTAAACCATAAACATTTAATCTATTTTCCAAAACACTTTTCAAATCATTTATTTGTTGACTAGTAACACTTTGATTATTCTCAGATTCTGGTTTTAGTAATGCTCTTATACCCCCTTCTAAATCTAAACCTTTTTTAATGTTAGTTGTTTCAGCATTACCAACTTGTATTTTTGGATCACTAGCAATTAAAAAAACATATTCACCTTTATCAGTTTTAATATCTAATCTATTCTTATGAATTAAATCATTAGAAACTTTATCAAAATTATTTACATTATTTATTTTAATATTGTTTATATTATATAACTTAGAACCAATTTCAACATTACTTGTACTTCCAATTACTGTTAAATTTTGATCTACTCTAAAACCTATATCATCAGTTATTACATAAGAATAATTCCCTTTATCTGTAGCAATATTAACATTCTGAGGGGTTATATTTAATTTACCTATCTCATTTACATAATCAGTTAATGTATTGATTTGCACTCCATTAACCTGTTTTATTATTTCTCCAGCAGTAATTCCTTGTTCATAAGCAACACTTCCTTGATCAACACTTGTTATTTGAACACCTTTAGCAAATGGCCTTGGATTTATAGCTAATATAGCTATAATTATAACTATCAATAATAGAATTACTCTCAAATTAAATATTTTCTTTAGTGACATTTTCTTTTCTACCTACATACCATTTCAAAATTCCGGCATTCATTAACCATGTACTTGGTATATCTGCAAATAAACCAATTACAATAATAAAAAACATTTCTTTTATTACTAAAGAACTGGTTATAAAATAACCTGCAAGTAAAGCGACTATTGCAGCAAAGGTCATAGTTAGTCCTGTTTTAGCAGAACTCGTCATCCTTTCCCATATACTTCCTTCTTTTCTTTTTAAAACTCTAGTTGTTAATAAAATATCAGTATCAATTGAATAACCTATTAACATTAACAAAGCAGATATACCAGCAGCTGATATTTTGATATTAAATAAAATAGTTATAGCAACTGGAATTACAATATCCATAAATGCTGCATAAACAACTGCAGTACTTGGAATAAAATTTCTAAAAGTTATAAAAACAACAATAGCCATAAATAAAAATGATAATCCTAATGCAATTAACATTTGTTTATAGAAACTTTGTCCTAAACTAGAACCAAATTGTTCAGATGAATAATTACTTTGGTCTAATTTTAAATTTAATTTAGTTTCTAATTCTTTCTGTAACAAATCACCATTAGTATTACTTGTGTCTATAACTAAACCAATTTGTTTATCAGTTCCAAATTCGCTTAATCTCCTTATTAAAGCATCACCAAGTTTAGTTTTAAGATAGTTTTCTAGTTCACTTATGTCTATTTGTTTATCAGTATAAACAGTAGCAGTAACACCACCCTTTAAACTTACATCTTTATTTATTATCTCACCAGTTGTAGAATAATGATAAACTATAATGGCTAAAGCTATTATAAGTAATATATTTGGTATTAATAATAACTTCTTATAGTTTTTATCATAAAATTTTTCTGTTTTATTTGGTTCTACCATCTGATTTTCTAATAACAATAACTTTAAAAATCTTTTTAAAAAAAGCATAATATTTATATACTAATATATATAAAAAACATTTAAAAAGAGGTTATATTATGAGAGTAAGATCTATAATAATTTCAATAGCATTAGGCCTTTTCTTACTAGCTTTTTTATATTCTAATTATACAGGTTTTGTTACTTATAATATAGGAAATCCTAGTTATCTTAAATTAAATTTAACAAAAACAGATTATGCTACTAATGAATCATTATCAGGTAACATACTATTAACCATTAAAAATCCAATAAGTTCAGAAACCAAAGTAAAATTAACTCTTGATGAAGAATCCCAAGAAATAAAATTAACTGATTTGTTAGACCAATTAAATATAACATATGCAACCTCAGAAGGATCTTCTAATGTAGTAAATCCTAGTGATATTAAATTAATAACTTTTCCAACACAAGGTGTTCAAGAAATTGATTTTTTAATTCCTTCAGGATCAGAAATAGAGAATATATCAATGACAATAGAAGGTCTACCTCAAAATTCTAAATACCCCACATTTCCATACATTGACATAAATGAAGATGGACTTATAGAATGGCAATACTTTGGTAATTTTGTAAATTGGGCCACAAATTATATTTATCCTCAAAGTTTAAACCTACAAAGTGGAGAATCAACAATTATAATTGATAATAATCAACTTTATTGTCAAGTGATAGATATACCTTATACAAAAGATATTGGTATCTCAGCTAAATACAATAAATATGAACAAATAGTTGACATGAAAGCATCTATATTATCTTTTCCACAAGATTTACTTAATCAAGATACAATAACCACAAATGGTATTAATACTTGTGATTTACCAGAACCTTCATCTTTAAATTGGTATTCTTGTACAATTAATTTTGATACTCCAATATCAGGACCTTATTTAATATGTGTTTATAATACCAAAACACCAGAAAATGTTAATTATTATAAATTTATAACAGATAAATCACCATCACAAACAGCGTACATATGTCCTAGTGTTGATGCAGATGGAATTGCTGAGTGTAATCTATTAGACTTCGGTAATTTTATGATTAGATTAAACATTGGTAATTATTCCAACCAATTAAAAACAGTTATGCCATTAGCAAGAGGATTTACTCAATATGATTTCATAGAATCCTTAAATAAATATCTAAGTGAATGTTCAACAGTAGATGGTATAAATTGTATTGTACCATTAAAAATACACTCTTCATCAGCTGGTAAACTTGCATTATCAAATTTATTAATTAAGTATAATGATAATGGAGTTAAAAAAGAGGAAAATACTTTTTATGATGTTACTCCAGCAGAATCAGCTATCTATAAAATTGATTATTCTTATTTAACAAATACAACAATAAATATAACAATTCCATTGTCTACTTTTGATCTAAAAACACCTTACATATCTAAAGATTATAAAACATATGACTTAGATATATATGTTACACCAAATTTACAAAAATCTGAAGAAATAACAGTTTATGCTTCTCAGGGAAAAACAGAATCAGCAATATCTTCATCTAAAGAAAAATTAAATAGACTTTTAACAAATCAGTCTGCTATTGTTACATCATTAGGTTATGATACTGAAATAACACCTATTTTAACAACTTTAACAAATTATCAAACACAATTGGATAATCTTAAAACAAGTAATAAAACAATAGAACAAAAACAAAATGAAACAGAATATTTATACAAAAAAGTTAATTCTTTAATTGAAGATTTACCAGAGCGTATTTACACTAAAGGTTCATTAACAGATACATTATTGATAGAACCAAAAGATGTAACTCAAGATATAATATCACCTGACCAAACACCAGAGGAAATATATTATTATCAAAAAATAGCTAAAATAACTTCAACATCAACCTCATTTGAGATAGAAAAATTCTCAGGAAAAAAAGAAGAAGTAACTTTAGTTAAAAAGTCTATAACAGGAAATTTAAGAGATGGTTATATAGTTGAAATAATACCAAAAAACATTGCTCAAAGTGCATCACAAATTAAATTCCTAATACAACCAGAGATATTAGAAAATGATCCTGTTGTAAGATGGTCAACAAGTTCTATTATGGATAATGAAATTGAATATGTAGTTTCAGGTGATGTTACATATAACTCAGATGCCCTAAAAACAATTATTGTTCCTAATGAATTACCAAAAGATACTAAATTTGAAGCAAGATGTGGTGATGGAAAATGTACCTCTATAAGATTAGATGGACAAATAATTCCATTAGAAGATAAAATAACATGTCCAGAAGATTGTAGTAAAATAAAAATAAAATGGATATATATAATAATAGCTTGTATAATTGTTGGACTTGGTGTTTATTACATCAATTTCTATAAAGGTAAATTTAGTTTTAGAAATCTTATAAATAAAACAGAAGAATTATTTTACTCAAAAGCAGATGAAGAGAAATTAATTAATTATATTAAAAGATCTTTAGAACAAAAAATACCAAAATCAAAAATAAACAAAGCACTTTTAGAAAAAGGTTGGACTTTAAAACAAATAAATCATGCTTATAAAAAATTAGAATCTAAAAAATAATTAAATAGTAAATCTTTTAAATATCATTATTATTATCCTTTTATGAAAAAGTGGTGGTTATTATTCTTAATTTTAGTAATATTTGTCTTTATTTCTACTATTGTTAATTCTTTATCTGATATTCAATTGTCTGCTTGTGAATCTGCTGACAATAATAATAACTGTAATTTATTACAAGATATAGGTATTGTTACTCAAGAACAATGTTGTTCTGATCTTAATCTATGTTGTTCTGAATCTAATCCTAATACTCAATGTACAAATGGAGAAACTCAGAAATGTGGTTTTTCTAATTTAGGAGAATGTCGTCTTGGAACTCAAACATGTACAAATAATAATTGGGGTATTTGTAAAGGTGCTATATACCCAACACAGGAAATAATTAGTGACAAAAAAGATAATGATTGTGATGGATTAACAGATGAAACTAATGATACAAAATGTGTAACAGGACAAGTTTCAGAATGTTCTAGTATTCCAAATTTAGTTTATATATCACCATCTATATGTAAAAAAGGAACTAAAATTTGTATTAATAGCAATTGGTCTATTTGTTATAATGAAACTCTACCTATGTTAACAGAAATTTGTAATAATGGTTTAGATGATAATTGTAATAGTAAAACTGATGCACAAGATGATTTATGTAAAACAAACTCACATTGTTTTAACAATATAAAAGATGGTGATGAAACAGGCAAAGATTGTGGTGGATCTTGTCCAACATGTTCTTCATGTACTGATGATATCTTAAATCAAAATGAATTAAAAACAAAACAAAATTTAGGTAATATAATATCTGATTGTGGTGGTCCAAATTGTCCATCATGTCCAACTTGTGATGATAATATAAAAAATCAAGATGAAACTGATATAGATTGTGGTGGATCTTGTCCAGCTTGCATTAATGCAACTAATTTGGATAATGATGGTGATGGGTTAACAGATGAACAAGAAAAAGAATTAGGAACAGATCCATTAAATAAAGATTCTGATAATGATGGTTTAATCGATAGTGAAGATGATATGCCTCTTTGTCCTAATAATTTTTGTGATGTAGACTTTGGTGAAAATTCAGATAATTGTGAACAAGATTGTCCAAAAGAACAAACTTTTCCTTTATATGCAATATTTATACCAATAATATTAATTATATCATTAATATTATTTATTATTTATCATTCATTAAAAAAACCACAACAATCTAAAAAAGAAACTCAAAAACAACAATCATTTATGTCTAAACAACAATCTAACATTAAATTATCAAGCACAATATCAAAAAAAGAATCCCAAATAGAAAAACAATTATCTAAATCTCTAGATGAGGCTAAAAAAATATTTAAAAAACGTTAAGTTTTTATATTAACATTTATTAATAAATTAAAGGTAATTATTATGAAAAAGAGTGTGATCTACTTAATTTTATTTTTAATATTTCTATATTTTATGATTGATATTGCTGAAGCTGCCTGTAATCCTTATACTTTTATAGGAGGTTCTATTTCTCCTTCAAATGTAAATACAGGTGGCTCATATACTATAAGTTGTGATTATGGTGCATTAATTGATTGCATTGTTTCTCAACCTGGTTCTGGTACTTGTTCTTTTACTGGGTTCAGTGGTTCTACTGCTACATTCTCTTGTGTAGCTGGATCAACTAGTGGTACTTTTACTGGTTACTGTAGCACATATAATGGTTTTAATAGTGTTTCAAATTGCTGTGGTTCTACAAATTCAGTTGGAACTTTAACAGTTACATCTGGTGCTACCACAACATGTTCATCATTAGGTGGAACTTGTAAATCTAATTCATGTTCATCATATTCATTATGTAGTTCAGTAAGTGGTGCAACTGATTGTAGTAATTGTTGTTATGGTTCATGTACATCTGGTGCTACCACAACAGGACCTTATACAATTTCTGGAAGAGTTAAAACAAGTGGTGGTGTTGGTATAAGTGATACACAAATATTTTTAAATTCAGATTATAATTGTATGAGTTATACTTATTTACCTAATATGATAACAGGTCCAAGTGGAGACTATTCATTTACAATTTCCCCAAGTGATGATCTATATAAAGAGCAAAACGGACAACTTTCTTTAGCTATCTGGTATGGTAATTGTGATTATACCTATGATAGTATATGCAAACCATTGGGTACTGTAACATCAAATACAGGAGTAGATTTTATAGGAACTCTACAACCAGTTTATAGTGTCTCGGGTTATGTTAAATATTCAGATAATACCCCTATAGCAAATGCTCAAGTTCATTTAAGTAAAGGATGTTTTACACAACCAATAACAGATGTTTATACAAATTCCCAAGGTTATTATTCTTATACAGTTTATCATGATAGTACTATTACATGTACATATAGTACAATGTGTATACAAACCGGGGGAGAAACATATGGTCCTGTAACTTTTAATGGTAATATACAACATAATTTTATTATTTCTGGAACATCACCAACAACAACCTGTTCATCACAAGGTGGAACTTGTAAATATCCATCATGTGATAGTTATGAATCTTGTAATCCTATAACTGGTACAACTGGTTGTAGTTCCGGATATTTATGTTGTTCTGGTGCTTGTACAACACCATCACCAACAACAACATGCTCATCATTAGGTGGAACTTGTAAATCAAGTTTATGTTCTAATTATAATTCATGTTCTTTAGTAAGTGGTGCAACTGACTGTACCTATGGATATTCATGTTGCTCTGGAACCTGTACATCTGGTGCTAGCACAACAATTAGGGGTTATGCAAAAACATCAACTGGAACAGGAATTAGTGGTGTTAGTGTTACAGCATCCTGCCAGTCTTTTGTTGGGCCATTTCCTGCACCAATTTATGCAACAACATCATCTAGTGGTTATTATAGTCTTACTATTCCTGCTAATTGGATCTCTCATCCTTGTACTGCAGATTTATATGCTTCTCAATCAGGTTGTACATTTTCACCTTCAGGCTATAGTGTTACATTAACCGGAGGCACTGTCAATAAAGATTTTACAGGTACTTGTACATCAACTAGTGTTTGTACAGACTCTGATAATGGACTTAATTATGATATATTAGGAACAACATCTGGAATACAAAATTGGGCACCTTTTAGTCAAAGTACAACCACAGATTATTGCTGGGGTGTTAAAGATGTAATTGAATTTTATTGTATGAATACAACAACTTATTCATGGACAAATCATTCATGTCCAAGTAGTTGTTCTAATGGAGTTTGTTTAGGTGGTTCTAATTTTTATAATATTTCAGGGCAAGTTAAATAT
>JAPLZO010000032.1 GCA_026394995.1 Candidatus Woesearchaeota archaeon
AAATAAAGAAGAAAATGAAAAAATAAAGAGGTATGATGAAGAAATTAAAACAAACATAATTCTAGAAAAAGAGACTAAGACTAAATTACTGGAGTTGAAAAATAAATTAGATAGTATTAGAAAAAATGAGAGTACTATTGAATTAATAAAGTTAAAACAAAATTCTTTAGATGAAAAAATAAAAGATAAAAATAGATTAGAAAAACAGGATGGATTGTTAAAAAAGGAAATTGGTGAAATTAATATCAAAAAACAGGAATTAAATAAAAATCTTGAGAAATTTGATTTGAGTAAATATGAAAAGATAAAAGAAGAATTGGAAACTTTATTAGAGAAACAAAAAAATATTGAGATTAACAAAAATAGTTTTGAGATAAAGTCAGAAAATATAAAAGAAGACATAGAAGTTTTAGATAAAGAAATAATTGAAAAAGAAAAAGCTCAAGAAAATTTAGGAAAAATAAATACTATTCAAAATTGGTTGGATAATGGGTTTGTTAATTTAATGAATGTTATGGAAAAGAAAATTATGTTAAAAGTTCATAATGATTTTAATTCTTTATTTCAAAAATGGTTTGATATGTTAATTGAATCTGAGTTACTAAAAATAAGATTGGATGATGAGTTCTCACCACTAATAGAACAAAATGGTCATGAAATAGACTATAATTATTTATCGGGAGGAGAAAAAACAGCTGCTGCATTAGCTTATAGATTAGCTTTAAACCAGGTTATTAATAGGTTAATAAGTAATATTAAGACTAGAGACTTAATAATTTTAGATGAACCTACTGATGGTTTTTCATCTGAGCAGTTGGATAAACTAAAATTTGTTCTAGAAGAATTAGAAAATAAACAAGTTATATTAGTAAGTCATGAACAGAAAATTGAAAGTTTTGTTGATAATGTTATAAAAATAGAGAAAAGTGGTCATGTTTCTAATGTTGTTTAATGGGGTTATGGTCTAGTTTGGTAGGATCTACGCTTAGGGAGCGTATGGCCCAGGTTCAAATCCTGGTAACCCCATTTTAGAAATATTAGTTATTTAGCTAAATTTCTTATATGAATTTTATAAAAAATTGAAAAGTACTCTTAATATGTATAAAATAGAAGGTATGTATTGTCATATTGATGATGCATCAAGTGAAATTGAAGAATTTAAAAGAAAATATTTATTGGTTGTTAATAAAGAATAATCCTCTATAAATACCAAAATATTTATATATACATTCTTATTAGATTTTAATTAGGTGTTTAGATGAAAAAAGTAGGTGTTTATTTAATAGTAGTTTTGTTAGCAATAAGTTGTGTATATGCTTCTAGCGATTTAAAAATAAGTGTTACTAGTGTTTCAGATAGAGTAGAAGCAGGTAAAGAAGCTGTTTTTCAAGTTCATATTACAAATGAAGGTATAAGAGATGACTTGTTTAAAGTTTATGTTGATGATTTAAGTGTTTATCCATTCTCTGATTTTGCTGAAAAAGTTACTGTAGAACCTAGTCAAGTAGCACTTAAGGCCCATGAAGCAACTGATGTTACTGTTAGGGTTAAAGTTTTAAGTAATGTTAGAGCTAATATTAATCATGTTTTAGCTGTAAAAGCCAAATCTTTAACAAATACTGAAATAAACACCGAAGATAATCTTAATATTTTTGTTATTCCACCCCAACAAGTTGTAAATATAATTACTGAGATGCCAAAAGATACAGAACCTGGTAATAGTTTTGTTGCAACAGTTTATTATAACAATAGAGTTAATGAGCAACTTGATAATTTGAATGTTTTAATAAGTGGTATTTTCTTTAGTGAAACTGATGAAATAAGCTTGATGCCATATGAAAATATAAGTAAAGAATATAGAATAAACTTAAAATCTAGTGTTGAACCAGGTGATTATATATTTAGTATTAGAGTATACAAAAATCAGGATTTGAAAGGAGAATATTCAAGTAAAGTTAGAGTTGGTGCAAGTTCTATTATAAGAGAAGATAGGAAAGTTAGTAAAGGTTTGTTGTCAGAGGTTACAACAATAACTGAAATAAATCAGGGTAATGTTGTTGCAAGTAAAACAGTAACTTATCCTACTAGAACATTAGATAGTTTATATTTATTTGTTGAGCCACAAACAATTAAATTAGGTAATAATTATGTATGGAATATAACACTAAAACCTGATGAGATTTACAATATAAGAATAAATAGAGACTACAAACCAATTATTATTGTGGCTATAATTATAATTTTATTTTTGTGGATTATAAGTTATATATTTGGAAAACAAATTATTGTTAAGAAGAAAATACTAAGGATTAGAACTGATGAAAACAAAGGTGAACTAAAAGTTTTAATAAGCGTTAGAAATAGGGGTAATGAATTAAATAATGTGAAAGTTATTGATATAATACCTAATTTTATGAAACCAAGTGATGAGTTTGGAACATTAAGACCTGATAAAATACAAAGAGGTGTTATGGGTTTAAGATTTATTTGGAATATAGGTAATTTACAAAGAGGAGAAGAAAGAGTTTTAAGCTATGTAGTAAATTATAAATTACCTGTAATTGGTAGAACAGCATTACCAGCTGCATTTGTACAATTTGGTAAACATGATAGAGTATTTGGTGTTAAATCAAATAGATTAATCATTAGAAAAAGATAATTACTTTAATAATTCATTTTTTGATGTTGATAATTCTTTTACTAAAACTTCAAGATTTTTGCAAACTTCTTGTGATTCTTTAACTAAATCTTCTGGAAGATGTGTTTCTGGAGTTGAGTTTTTAGAAAAATTAAGAGTAAATCTAATATCTTGTATAACTCTATTAACATAATCTATAGCTGTATTATATGATTCTTCTGTTAATCTATTTGATCTATATTTAGATATTATTTCTCTAAGATAACCTTCGATTTTATTTGGGGCTGTTACAACCATTTTATTTAAGCGCTAATGATTAATATTAAAAGATTTAGGTAATTGAAAATAATTATCAAAAAGATAAGGTTTATAAATAATTTCTGAGTATTTTATTGTATCCCTGCCTAGCTCAATGGTTAGAGCACATGGCTGTAGAAAGCTATTAGACTAGGTTTTTATGAAACTATGAATGAAAAATAGTCAGCTGTGACCATGGGGTTCCTGGTTCGACTCCGGGGGCAGGGATATGCCCTAGTGGTCTAGCGGCTATGACACGGCCCTGTCGAGGCCGTAATGCGAGTTCAACTCTCGCCTAGGGCGGTATTATTTCTAAGTAGTAACATAACTATATAACTTTAATTAAACTAATAGTTAAGAACTTATAAGGACAATTCGGTTGTCCTGAAAAGGATGTTACCATAGTAGCCTATGTCAGATGTTCAGCTATTAATGTGGTGACTGGACTATAGCTTACCATACGAAATCTGCATCTGTTAAGCTTAGTATATGGAGCGAAGAAGATAACCTTTAAAACAAGTCGATAGGTTAAGATTGGATCGATGATTGTTTAAGGAACTTTTTCACCGAGTCCAGGTATAATATTAATTAGGGAGATAAATGGTAAAAAAGAAGAAAAGAGCTTTTCTTAAGAAGAAAACCTCGGAAAAGAAAAGAGTTTCTAAAAAAGTTAAATTTAAAGGAAGAAAAGCAAGTAAAAAAAATAAGGTTTCTAAAGTTAAAAAGCTAATTAAACTTGCAAAATTAAAAAAATAAAATAAAAAAATTATAATAAAAATTATCTTGATATCTAGATATAATCTGCTTGTGGAAATAATTCAAAATGATTTTTAAAAATAATTGATCTATATAATTTTACTCAAACAAAGAAGTATAAAAATTCCAGTAGTGTTTAAACAATAAGATATTATAGAAAATAATCTAATAGATATATTTCTAGATGAAGCCAATAAAGCAACTCCAATTTCATCTGGTAAAGGTGAAGCTATTAAAAAACCAGCAAAAATAGGTATTATATATTTTCTCATTACTTTTGGTATTTTTCTATTTATATATAAAAAAATCCTTTCTTTTGATATTCTATTTATTTCATCTTTAAAACTTAATCTTATAAAACTAAATATCATTAAATCACCAATTAAAGCACCAAAACCA
>JAPLZO010000052.1 GCA_026394995.1 Candidatus Woesearchaeota archaeon
AATTTAATATTTTTATAACTATAAAAACATTTTTAAATGAGATAAATTTGTTTTATATAGGAGGTGGTATTTTGTTTAAGAAATATGGAACATTAGGCATTTTTATGATTCTATTTGTTGAAGTGAATTATTTCTTAAAAATACAACCTTTTGCAAACTGGTATTTTCCTATTGCTTGGTTTGGTTATATCTTCATTATAGATGCTTTAAATTATAAATTAAAAGGTAATTCTTTGATGAGTAATAGGATTTGGCAATTTATTGGAATGTTGGTTTTATCTGCTTTAGTTTGGTGGACATTTGAGTTGTTAAATTTGCCTATAAAAAATTGGGGTTATAATGGTGTATTTGGAATAAATGCTTTGGATAATGTTGTTAAAAAAACCATTTGTTTTTCAACTGTAGTACCAGCTATATTTGAAACTGCTGAATTGATAAGAAACATACATTTATTTGATAAAATCAAATTAAAGAAAAAACATAATATTACTAAGAATTTTTTATATGGGATGATTGCAGCAGGTATTATTAGTTTAATTTTACCTTTTATTTTTCCAACATATACATTTCCTTTAATATGGTTAAGTTTTTTCTTTTTACTAGATCCAATAAATTATATGCACAAACAACCAAGTATTATTGGACATTTAAAAGATAAAAAATTAAAAATTCCATTATCATTAATGGGAGCTGGTATTGTTTGTGGATTTTTGTGGGAATTTTGGAATTATTGGGCTGTTACCAAATGGACTTATGATATACCATTTGTTAACTTTTTTAAGATATTTGAGATGCCAATATTGGGTTATTTTGGGTATTTTCCTTTTGCACTTGAATTATATGTAATGTACTTTTTTGTTAGAAGTTTGTTTTTGAAGAAAGAGAAATTATTGGTTTAATGCACTTATATTAGAAAAAGTACCTTTTTTACCAAACATTTCTTTAAATTTTGAAGGTAGCATTTCATATAAAAATCTTGGAGCATCTCTATAATGTTCAAATGTTTTTACTCTTAGTTTTAATGCTTCTTTTTTAGCTTGAATTATATCTTTATCTGTAAATTTAAGAAAATCTATTTTTGGTAAATAGATTCCAGCTCTATCCATTTTAGATAAACTATAATGCATATCACTTCCAGCGATACCATATTTTTTATTTTCAGTTATTGAATTATATTCTTCTAAAAATTCTTTTGCTATAGCATTAGAAAGAAACATGTATAAAGTATTCATACTATTAAAAGTTTCAACAGCGTTTACTTTTGGAACTATCTCTTTTTTGGCAAATTCTCTTTTTTTTATATTAGTAAACCAATATTCTAATATTGGGTGATCTTTAGTTCCTGGATGTTCTAATATTGAAATACCATTTTGTGCTTTTATTAAACTTATAACTTGATTAGCATCTAAAAAATCTTTTATTGGAATAGAATAAAACTGTGAGGTTATATGAAATTCTTGTTTTGTCCTTATTTCTTGAGAGGGATAAATTATACTCTGTTTATCATTAGTTTGTATTAGAGTAATAAGACCTTTATCAATTATGTCATAACCTTTGATCTTATTTTCTTTTAAAATTTTTTTAAATTGATGATAACTTAAACAGTCTTTTACATTAGTGCTCCAATCAGTTATTGATGTAGAATCAATATTTTGTATTATGGCTTGTAAAATTTGTTCTAATTCTTGCTTATCTTCTGGAATTTTAAAGTGTGCATGAGGATTATCAAAATAATAATCTGTGTAATTAGGCCTTGTATAAGAGCATAATATAATATTGTCTATTAGACATTTTTCAAATTCTTCTTTTATTTTTTCTGATAATTTTGATTCCATTTTCTCTTTAGCAAATAATTGGTTGTAAGATAATATTGAACCAATTGTTATTAGTGACAATTCTAGGAATTTTCTTCTGTTCATTTTTATTATTGCTAAGTAATAAAATTTATAAATAGGTTATATATAAAGTTTTTCTATGATATCAGTAATAGGAGCAGGGCCAGCTGGAAATTATGTAGCATATTTATTAGCTAAAAGAGGAGAAAAAGTTTCTGTATTTGAAGAACATTTAAGCATAGGAAATCCTGTTCAATGTACTGGAATAGTAACTAATTCTATAGAGAATATATTACCATTAAAAAATAGATTTGTTATGAATAAAATAAATGGTTTTAGAATATTTTCTCCAAATAATAAAAGCATCTTAATTAATATAAAAAAACCAAATATAATTTTAGATAGAAAAGAATTTGATAAACATTTAGCTGAGATTGCTGAAAATGAAGGTGCTAAATTTTATTTAGGACATAGATTTATCAATTATATCAAGAAAAAAAATTTCTATAGAATCAAGTTTAATGAGAGATTATTTGATAGTAAAATAATAGTTGGTGCTGATGGACCTTTTTCAAGAGTTGCTAAAATTTCTGGGTTGTATGGAAACAGAAAATTTGTTACGGGGTTACAAGCTAGAATGGCTTTAAAACATGATCCAAATTTAGTAGATATATATTTAGATAAGAATTTTTTTGGTTGGGTTGTGCCTGAAAGTGAGTATGTTGTAAGAGCTGGAATTGCTGCTAGAGATTGTTAGGAGATGCTGCAACACAGGTTAAAGCAACAACTTATGGAGGAATAATTCAAGGTTTAATTTCTGCTCAAGAATTAAGTAATAGTATCATTAGAAATAGCAATTATCATAGAGCATGGAAAAACAGAATTGGTAAAGAATTAAAATATAGTTTGTTAATAAGAAATAAACTAAATAAGTTTTCTAATGAAGATTATAATAAACTAATAAATTTAGTTAATCAGAATAAAGTTAAGGCTATATTAAGCAGATATGATAGAGATTATCCTAGTAAATTATTATTTAAATTAGCTTTAACAGAACCAAGATTTCTTAAGTATATATTTTAGTTACTATATAGTAGTTATAAATAGAAAGATTTATATATTAGAGAATATAGATTAAATATACTTTAAAAGGAGTAAAAAATGTCAATAGCTGAAAAAATACATGATTGCATTCCTGGGTATGTTGGTATACCTGGTGGTATGGGGCTAATATCTGTATTAGAGTATATATCTCATGACCCTAATCAATTGAAATATGGTGCTGCTGATATGTCAATTGGAGCAGGTTTAATGGGTGGATTAAGTAATAATTCTGGTTATAGTATTTTAGGATGGGGTTTAGCTAATGCAGGTCCTATAGGAGATATGATTCATGATCTTGTAACATATGGTTCTGATATTAGTTTTACAGATAGTATAGAAAAATTAGCTGTAAGATTGGGATTATGGGGTGGAGCTTATATTCTTGGTGGACTTGTTGGTAGAGTAGGAGACTAAATTCTATAATAATGTATTTATAGAAAACCTTTTATATTAAATAATTTTATTCTTTGTTATATGAAAAGAGGTCAATCTAGTGGTGGTCCAATAGCTACTTTAATTTTGATTATTGGTGGTGCTTTTTTAGTTTATTTAATGTTATTACCTTCTGAAGATAGAAATCAATTAACAGGTTTTGAAGATAATACAAGTTCTCATACAAATTGTTTAAATGATTGTTCTAGTACTTATGAGGATTGCAAATATGATTGTGATAGTAGTTCATGTAGAGAAGATTGTTTAAATGAATATAGGGATTGTAGAGATATTTGTGGTAATGATAATAATGGAGAAATAGTTTATAGAAATTTATTAAGTGAATCACCAGGAGTAGTTTTTCCATTTGAGAGAAATACAACAACACAGGATTTTAATTCTGTAAGATTGTTTTCAAATATAAAAACTGAAAATATATTTTTATCATCTAGAACTACTATATCTAAAAGTTTATTTAAAAATGATTATAAATCATTTACATTTGATTTAAGTGATCTAGAAAATATAAATAAGTTAAGTTTATTTTTTAATGTAATTAGTGGTAAAGGTAGTTTAATTATTCAGATAAATGGGAAAGAAATTTATAATGGTGAAGTTAGCTCAAGTAGTTTACCAATAGAAATTCCAAAGAGCTATTTAACAGCACATAACCTATTAGAATTATCTACTAGTAGTTATGTATTAGGTTCTAGTTCTTACGATATAAAAGATTTACAATTAATTAAGAAATATAAAGTTGAAAACAAAAAAGAAAGCAGATATTTTGTTTTATCTAGTACTGAAAAAGATAATATTCAGAAAGCAACTTTGAAATATTTCGTAAACTGTATGAGTTTGAATAAAGAAGGCATATTAAAGATTTCACTAAATAATAGAGTTGTTTCTATGTATATGATTGTGTGTGATGCTGGTGAAATTGATGTTGAAGTAGATAGTAGTTATTTCGTAAGTGGTAGGAATACATTAACCTTTGAGATTGATGAAGGAGATTATGTTATAGAAGATTTACAATTAGATAGAAAATTGGAAAAAAGTTATTATCCAAAATACTATTTTAGTATACAGGAAGATGAGTTTAATGATATAAAAGATAATATATTAAATGTTAAATTAAAATTAGATATGATAAATGATAAAGATGTTAAGAGAGCAACATTTTTGATAAATGATAATAGAGCTTTTATGGATACTACTAAAGATAAATTTGAAGTTGATATTTCAGATTTAATTGTTGAAGGCGAAAATTATATTAGAATAGTTCCAAGAGATGAATTTGAAATTACAAATTTGGATGTTTCATTGAAGGAAAATTAATTAGAGAGGTGTTTTTATAGTATGATTCAGATTATAATTATCTTAGTATCAATTCTTGCTGCTATTGGTTTGACTATACTATATCCATGGGCTGGTTTAATTTTTTTGGCAATTATTTTAGTTTTATTACTTATGAAAATGGCTAAGCCTGGAAAAGGTGGAAATAAAGTAGAGTTTAAAATGAAAGGTTCTGGCAGTTCTGGAAAACAGTATAGGCCATTTGCAGTTGGTCATGGTAGGGAAGAAGGTAGAGAAAGAGCTCAAAAAGGTTGGCTGAAATATTGGTTAGGTAAATCACTTGAATGGGGTATTGTTATAATACTAATTGTGGGTATAATTTATGGTGGTTGGTTTTTAATTACTACTCAATTTTATAAAAAAGGAACAGCGCAAGCTGAACAATTAGGTATTGGTGCAAGAATATCTTCATTATGGGAAAAAGTAAAAAATCCAGAGGCATGGGCATCTGAATATTATTCTTTTAAAAATCCTGAAGCAACAGAACAGGTTGTTAAAAAAGGAATTACATTTAATAATTTACAATCAGTAAGACCTTATTATTATAATAAAGATAAAATTGAAATTTTAGGAGATGCGCATATAGATGCAATAGAAGAAACCCCATCTAAAGTGGTATTTTCTTGTAAAGATGATGAAAACAATGTAGGAAAAATATTAATTTATGGTGTTTCTGAGGATTTACAAGAACAACAAGAAGTTAATGTGAATGAAAATATGGATATTAATTTTAAATGTGAAATCGATCCTAAAGAAAATTCCTTATCTGGAGATATTACTCAGACTTGTGAAGAACAAGGAGGTGTATTTTGTAATAGAGGTGATATAAGTAAAAGATGTAATGGAGAATGGGTAGTTTCATCTGATTTTGATAATTGTTGTAGAGGCAGTTGTGTAAGTGCAACTACTGGAGAAAAAATAACATCAACAGGTAGTGAGCTTTCTAAAAAAGTAAGTAATAATGAGATTAAATATAAAATTGTTTATATAATTGCTGAATATAAGGATTTTATTACAAAATCTGATTTAGAAGTTTGTAGTATTTCTAGACAAGAATTAAATAAAAATAAAGATTTATATCAGAAAAAAGAAGAAAATGCTCAATGCATTAGTGGATGTGGGTTAACAAGATTGCAAATAAAAACATCCAAACAACCATTAAGTGAAGATGTTGTTTATCCTTTGATCATTGGATTGGTAAATGATGCTGATTGGTATGGAAAGATTAGTAAAGTTAATTCTATAGATGTGGATATTCCAAGAAGTTTTGATTTGAAAGGAAATTGTAAAGAGAGTATAAATAATCAAATAAGTTCTGTAAATGAACAGATAAATAAATCTACAGAAGAAAAACCAAGATTAAATCCATTCCAATGTGATTTTCAACTTACTGATGTAGGTGATAAACTAAAATGTTCAATAGTAGAAATAAATGCAAAATATAATTACATTGTTAAAGGTTCAAGTGTTATTGAGATTGTTAATAAGGAGAAACCATGAAAAAAGTTTTAGTTCTATTATTGATTTTATTTTTTGTAAGTGGCTGTTTAGGTAGTTTAGGAAATACACAACAGCCTCCTGATGTTGCTTATAAAAGAGGCATTGATATAAATTTTAAAACTAGTGAGAATCAACCACCAATGCAGATTGGGGTAAATAGAGATTTTTATGTTAGTTTTGATGTTATAAATTATGCTAAATATGAGTTGAGTGGTAATATTTTAATTTATGATAATTGGGGGGAAGAATATGGAAATGTTCAAGATGGGACATCTTTAAGTTTAGAAGGTGAAAGTGGTTTTATAGGTAAGAAACAGACGGTTAGTTTTGGGCCATTTAGGTATACAGATAAAAAATTAGCTAATAAAAATTCTAATATAATAGCTGAGGCTGATGTTGATAATTATCCTGTAGAAATTGATTCAAGTGTTAGAGTTAAAAAAAGTGGTTCTAGTATGTCAAGCAATTTATTATTACAAGCAGGTATGTTGGGTAGAGAAGCAAGTAATGCTCCAATAACAATCGATAAGATAGAAGTTAATCAAATTAATTTACCTAATACAAACGATGTCAATTTAGATTTAATTATTTATTTTAAGAACTATGGTGGACAAATTAATAATGATGATAAAAAAATAGAGAATTTTAATATTGATTTAATTGGTGGTAATTCATTTGATTGTAAATCCTATAATGAAAAAGATAAATTTTTAGTTTTTAAAGATAAAAAGGATGCTACTATAATTTGTAGCACAAGTGTTGATTTGGGTGAACAGGAGTATAGAGATTATCCTTTAAAAATAAAGTTTAGTTACCCCTATAAGATAAGCAAGGAGATAAGTATAAAAATAATTTAGTAAACTATATAAATATATAAAAAATTCATTATATAAAAGAGGTTAAAATTATGAAGAGAGGTTTAATATCATTAATAACAATATTGTCTTTGTTCTTAGTTATTGTGGGCTGTACAAGTACTACAACTACAAGTAAACCTGGAACTTTTGTTGGTGGTACTAATGGATTAGATCTTAGTTTTATAAGTGAAGAGCCACCAGATAGAGTGTTAGATGATAATCAAGATTTATTTTATATTACAGTTGCTATAGAAAATAAAGGTGAATTTGATATACCAGCAAATAAAATAATTGGTTCTTTATCAGGAATAGATAAAGATTCTTTTCAAATATCATCAATGGATATCAAATTAAATAGAGATTTACCTGGTGTTTCTAAATCTAGAGATAAGGTAATAATGGGTGGAGAAGATGAACTAGAATTTGGACAAGCTAAATATAAGTATGATTTAAATGCTGATTTTACTGCAACATTAAGAGCTGATGTTTGTTATTCATATGAGACTAAAGCTGTTGCAAGTATTTGCTTAAAGAAAAATTCAGCTGCTCAGAGAGATAAAGAAGATGTTTGTCCTATTAATAATGCAAACGTTGATCTAGAAGTTTCTGGAGCTCCAATACAAATTGCTAGTGTTGATCAGAGACCAAGTGGAAGTGATGCAGTAAGATTAACTTTTGATGTTGTTAAAAAAACTACTACTGGTGAAGTATTTGCACCAGATACATTTAGTAATAATTGCAGAGCCCAAGAACAAAAGAAAAATATAGTAGAAGTAGAAGTAAACTCTGCTAAATCAAGTATTCCTATAAGTTGTGGAACCTTGGGAAATAGTAATAAAGGAAATACTAAATTAGCTGATAATAAGAAAACAATTAATTGTGTTATAAAAACATCGGGTTTACAGGAAATTGCATTTAAAACACCAATTAATATTGAAGTAAGATATTTCTATAAAGATGCTATTTCTAAGACATTAATAGTTGAAGATGCAAACAAATAATTAGATATTTTTATATATTAAACTTTAATTTAATTCTTTATGAAAATAATAAGTGACTTACATATTCATAGTAGGTTTTCTAGAGCAACTAGCATAAAATTAGATCTATTAAATTTAGAAAAATGGGCTAGAGTTAAAGGTGTTAATTTATTGGGAACTGGAGATTTTACACATCCTAAATGGATTACAGAATTAAAAAATAATTTAAAAGAAGAAGATGGAATATTAAAAAGTAAAACGGGTTTTGATTTTCTTTTACAAACAGAAATAAGCAACATTTATACTCAAGATGGTAGAGGGAGAAGAGTTCATAATATTATATTAGCACCAAGTTTTGATGTTGTTGATCAAATTAATGAAGCTTTAGGTAAAAAAGGAAGGTTAGATTATGATGGAAGACCAATATTTGGGTTTAGTTGTGTTGAATTAGTTGATATGATGAATTCCATTAGTAAAGATATTGAGATAATTCCGGCACATGCATGGACGCCATGGTTTTCTATTTTTGGTTCAATGTCTGGTTTTAATTCTGTTGAAGAATGTTTTTTGGATAGAGCTAAATATATTCATGCTTTAGAAACTGGCTTAAGTAGTGATCCTGCTATGAATTGGAGATTAAGTAAATTAGATAATTATGCTTTAGTTTCTTTTTCAGATTTACATAGCTTTTGGCCATGGAGATTAGGTAGAGAGGCTACTGTTTTTGATATTAATCTAAATTATAAAAATTTAATAAATGCTATAAGAACAAGAAAAGGATTAGTTGAAACTATAGAAGTAGATCCTGCTTATGGTAAATATCACTATGATGGGCATAGAATGTGTAATGTTTGTTTAAGTCCAGATGAATCTTTAAAATTAAAAGATATTTGTCCTAAATGTGGTAGAAAATTAACAATAGGAGTTGCTCATAGAGTAGAAGAATTAGCTGATAGAGATGTTGATTATAAACCAAAAAATGCTATTCCTTTTAAAACATTAATACCACTATCAGAATTATTATCTGTTTATTATAATCAAGATATCAATACTAAACTTATATGGAATGCTTATAATAAGATTATTGAAAAATATAGTGAACTTGATGTTTTATTAGAATTAAGTCCCGAGCAATTAAAAGAAATTATGGATACTAAATTAATTAATGTGATATTACAAAATAGAGAAGGAAAAATAAAAGTTAAACCTGGATATGATGGTATGTATGGTGTGCCTATATTAGATGTTGTTTATGATAAAAAACAGAAATCTTTAATGGATTTTTAACCAATATAACTAATGTCTCTAGATTGTTTTTTGATTATTTTTTTAATTTCTCTATTATTTTTTATTTCTTGTTCGATTTGTTGTACTTGATCATTTAATTTATTTGGATCTATCTTTAGATTAAATTGTTTTTTTAATAGTTTTAAAACTTCTTTTGCGCCTTTGACACCAAGGTAATTTGGATGACCAAATGTTTCTACTAATAATGATATTGCTGGTATATTACGTCTACCTGCTAGTCCTGTCAGAACACCTGAAACTCCAATTATTGGACCAACCATTCCATTTAGATTAGCACAAGCATTTAATGATTTATATTTATGGACTATTTTTGAATGAGTTCCTGCACAATAAATTCTAGGAGCTTTTGGTATTTTTGGTAAAGCGATTCCACCAATTGTTATTATTTCTGAGAACTTTTTATTTTCAAATGTATCTAGGATTGTATCACAAAACTCATAGCATGATTCTTCATTTAAAGGTTGGGTATCACCAACTAAAAATAATAAATCTTTGTTTTTAACATTTTTATAATAAATTTCTATTTTTGGTAATTCTAAAATTGATTTTTCATTTATGAAAGCATAATGTGGAATGTTATAAGATGATATTTCAAAAACTTTTTTTGCTTTAAGTTCATCTACTATAAAATCAACTGCAATTTTACCTACATTTCCAATTCCAGGAAGTCCTTCTATCAAAATTGGGTTCTTTATTTCAACATTTGATAATTTCTTAATTTTCCAAGTCATTTTTTTTAGCTATACGCCTATATTTTCCATATTTATCTTCAGGAGAATATTTTGCTGGTTTGGTTGATATTGTTTTTTTGCCACATATAGAGCATGTATCTTTTAATGTATAATTACAGCATTTAAGTATTTCTTTAGCCATAACGTAAAAACTCTCCTTCACCACCTTCTTTTTTAATATTTGAAATTATTAAATTAGCAATTTGTTCCATTTGTTGTTCGGCTGATTTATATTCATTAGATGTAATTGTTAATCTATACTTAGGTGCACTTATATAACTAAAGTTGAGTATATAACCCTTTTCTTTTGCAAAGATTTCACCTTTTTTCATTGCATCTTTTATTATATCAATACCATTTTCTGCTGTGCTTTTTAGAACCAATATGGAACTAATCTTTATTTCAGGTGGTTTAATTTTTTCTTGTATAACATTTGTAAGTTCTTTTACTATATCTTTATCAATTTTTAAATTATCTAATACTTGTTCACCATTTATTAGAATATCTTGGAAACAGCTATTTAGTGAACCATATTCTTCTATGATTTTATGACCTGCTTTATTATATAATTCTTCTAAAGAAATTTTTAATTTTTTAGTAGCTAATTCTAAAATTTTTTCAGATTTTTGCTCTTGTTTATATTCTTCTTCTTTTTTAAGTCTTGCACTTAAATTAACACGTCTTAAAGATAAATCAATTTGATGCCTTTCTTTATCTATTTTTAAGACTTTACAGACAATAACTTTATTCTCATGTACATAATCACGAATATTCCTAATACGACCAGGAGCTACTTCAGAAATATGTATCATTCCTTCTAGATTTGGGTATTCATCTAATGAAGCAAATATAGAAGTAGGTAAAACTTTTTTTACAGTGCAAATAACTAAATCACTTTCATTTGGTAAATTTGTTTTCTTATAAAACATATTTTATTCAAGAACCTCTAATATTCTAGCTTTGATTTTTCCTTTTCCACCTGTTGGTTCTATTAGATTTTTGCTGCAAACTAAACATTTTACAATAGATGACGGCTTGCCAAATACTATTTGTTCATTTTTGCATTTAGAACATCTTACTTTGATGAATTTACTTGTTGGTTCTTTTAATACTTGTTTCATTTTTATTTGATTTCGAATTTTTTAGCTCTAAATCCAGCACTTTGTACTGAGGTTTTATTACAAACTTTACATGTAAACCTGAAATCTGCCTTTTTACTGGATTTTTTACCAGTCATTTTAGGTTTAGAAGGCTTTGAGCCCCATCTACCTTTATTACCAAAACCGGTACCACGGCCACGTTTTTTACCTCTTAATAAAGAGCCATGTTTTAAAGGTCCTCTTTCTTTTCTTTTTGCTAAACTAACTATGTGATCTGTGTGCTTTTTACAATGTTTACAGTATCTTTTAATGGTTTTGGGTATCTTCATATTTTGATTTCTTCTGCTCTTTGTTTTTTTATTAATATATTTGCAATATCTATTGGTAATGAGCTTATATCTTCTTCTTCAAATGGACCATATACATTAAGGTCATCGCCTACAAATTTAGGTATTGCATGTAAAAACCTAATTAGTTTTATCTTTTCTTGTTCCTTTCTCTCTGTTTTTATATCTTTTGGTTTTTCTTTTTCGGCTAAATTAGGTAGATTATAGGATAATAAACTGTGTAATATACCCTCTCTATGAGTCGAAAAGATTTTATCTAGATGTTCATATAGACTTTTTTCTTCTGGTAACATTATAGAAGTATCATTTTTTGTTTTTGATCTTGATGAAAACATTGCTATTTGAACTATTTTGTTTTCTCGCCTTTCATATAATTCTTTTAAAATTTTTTTTATGTTATCAAGTTGGGTTTGTGTTTTTTGGATTTCTGTAAAGTTAAAAAAACTTTCTTTGTTTTTTTGAGAATCTAGTATTTCTTGTTTTTCTCTTAGATAGTTTAGTACATTTTTAAAAAAATCTTTATCTAATGGTTGAAGCTCTGTTTTGTATTTTTCTCTTCTAAGTATTTCATATAATGTTTCATAGGTGATTATAACATCTGGCATTGTACATCCTAATTTAGTTGTTTTTAAATTCTTTTATGTTGTAGAATTTATAGTTTTTAACAAGTCTTTTCCTTCAATGATTAAGCCTTTGCTACATGCTTTTTCAGTGAATTCTTTTATATTATTAGAGTGTTTATTATATATCAAAAAAGGAACAGGGTCTTTAGTATGAATACCTTTTAAACAAGGAGTTGCATGATCTGCTGTAATACAGACTATTCTATCTTTTAGATTGATTATTGGTTTTAGTAATTTATCAATACGTTCAATTTCTTTGATTTTTGATCTACAATCTTTTAAATGACCATATATATCAGGACCTTTTATTTGAACATATAAGTTGGATTTTGTGTTTGAAATTTGTTTAAATTCATTTTTTCTAGGTAAAATATGCATACCAAGCATTTTTCCAAGACCTAGTTCAACAGGCATATCTGCTATAATTGACCAATTTTTCATGTTATTTAGTTTTTTAATTTTAATTCCTGAACCACGTATCAAAATTGTTTTATCTTTCATGATTTTTTCAGCCTGAGAAATAAAATTGTTTATTTTTTGAGCTGTTTTTGGATCACCTTTACATAGCTTTTTGATTTTTTTACCATTTATTGAGTTTGATATGTTATTAACTTGGATATAATTAGGGTGAGTATTCGTTATGTTAGGAGAAGCGTTATTAACAATTAAAATTGCTCTGTAAAAATTATGAGGGATTATTTTGATATCTTTGTCAATTTGATTTAATTTACTTATAATAGATTTGTTAGGTATATTTTCTCTTAAATTTAGTAGTTTATTTCCTTTGATTTTTGTAAAATTAACTCTTAAAGCAATTTGTTTTTTTTCTAACTCAATACCTAAGCCTAGAGCTTCTAGAGGACCACGGCCAGGGTAATTTTTTAGGTTTTGGCCGAGTATAGAAAATTGAGCTTCACCTGATTCTGGAGCTATATTTTTAATTGGATACATTAAACCACATAAACTATGAGAAGCTAGGTAATTTAGATTTGGAATATGAGCTTTTTGTAAACATGAATTATTAATAGAATCAGCAACACCATCAAGAATTATTATTGTTATTTTCATATAAGAAAGGTTTATATCTATTTTTATAAACTTTTCTTACTATGTATAAGATAAAGCAAATACCAGAGGATTTTATAGTTAAAGAGAAGATTAAATTAGATTTAGGTAAAGGAGATTATTTTTACTATTTGTTAAAAAAGAAGAAATGGAATACATTAGATGCTATTAAAGCAATAGCTAGTAAATTAAATATTCCTATTAAGAATATTGGATTTGCTGGCAATAAGGATAAAAATGCTGTTACAGAACAGGTTATTTCTATATATAAGACTAAAATTAATGATTTAAAATTAAAAGATATTGAATTAAGCTATTTAGGACAGGGTAAAGAAAGAATAAACTTAGGTGATTTAGATGAAAATGAATTTGTAATAACTATTAGAAATTTAGATAATAAAAAAAAGTTAAAAATTGATAAAATTAAGAACTATTTTGATGAGCAAAGATTTGGAATAAATAAGGAAAATGCTATAATTGGTAAAAAATTAGTTAAAAAAGAGTTTAAAGAAGCTTGTGAATTGTTAAAATTGGATGTTATAAATAATAATTATATTAATGCTTTAAGAAAATTTAATAAGAGAATGTTATTATTTTATATTCATTCTTATCAAAGTTATATTTGGAATAAAGTTGCTGAAAGAAGTAAAGATAAAAAAATACAAATAATTGGTTATTTAAGTGAAATTAAGGATAAGAATTATATTAAAATATTAAAAGAAGAGGGAATAAATGCTAAAGATTTCTTAGTAAGACAATTTCCAGAAATTAGTGTAGAGGGTTCTGAAAGAAATAATTTTGTGAGTGTTAAGGATTTTAAGTATAGTTATAAAAATGATGAGTTAAATGAAGGTAAATTTAAGTGTATTTTAGAGTTTAGCTTGTTAAAAGGTGCCTATGGAACTATTGTTGTTAAAGAGATATTTGGCTAATATTTATAAATAGATGTTTTATAGGTAAAATTATGGGCATGTTTGGAGCTTTAAAGGATAAGCTGAAAGGCGTAATATCAAGGTTTTCTAAAGAGGTAGAAGAATCTACAAAAGAAGAAAAAAAAGTAGAAAAAGTTG
>JAPLZO010000012.1 GCA_026394995.1 Candidatus Woesearchaeota archaeon
TTTTTTCTAATTCTTTTATTATAGAAGCTGGTGTATATCTTTTTGGTGGTTGAGTTTCTTCTTCATGTAAAATAATATCTTTTACTTTTAATTCTTCATTTAATTTTAAAGGAGGTAATTCTTGTTCTTTGAATTTAGCAAATCTTCCATAAAATTTAAACCATCCAGGTTCTAAGGTAATAATGCCTCTTGCTATGAAAATTTCTTTATTAACATCAATTTCAGCTGCTGCTGATTCACGAATTGCTTCTGGACCAAATGTTGCTAAGGTTCTTGCAACAATTAATTCATAAATTTTAGATTCGCGATCATTAATTTTTTTAGGAATTTCACCTGTAGGATAAATTGCTGGATGTGCTGGATCTTGTTTAGTTCCATTATTAGGTTTAAGTGATTTTTTTAGTAATTCTTCGCATAACTCTTTGTATTTAGATTGTTTTGATAAAGATTTTATAATTTTTTTGTAGTCTAATGATATTGGTAATTGATTAGAACTTGTTCTAGGATATGAAATTAATCCTGCTAAATATAAACCTTGAGCTAAACTTAAAGTTTCTTTTGGTGAAATGCCCATGGTTCTATAAGCTTCTAATTGTAAAGCTGTTAAGTCAAATGGATGTGGTGGGGCTTGTTTTGTTTTTGTTTTTTCTAAACTTTTTATTATTGCTTTTTTATTTTTAGTATTTTTTAAAAGTTCATTAGCTTTATTTTTATCAAAAATTTTGCCTTCTTTGTGAAATGCATTTAATTTATTTGTTACTAATTCAAGTTCATAATAAGGAATTGGTTTAAATGCTAAAATATCTTTTTCTTTTTCTACAATTATTTTTAATGCTGGACCTTGAACACGGCCAGATGATAATATTTTAAAAGCGCCTGTTGTTTTGATTGCCAAAGTTAGTGCACGAGATAGATTTATACCATAATAATAATCCAAGAAATGACGAGTTTCTCCTGCTTCTGCTTGAGGCCAATTTATTGTTTTAGATGCATGTTCATATGAATCAACCAATTCATCTTTTGTTAATGTAGAATATTTCATTCTGGAAGCATCTTTTTGTTTACATGCAAATCTTAAAACGTTTAGACCAATAACTTCACCTTCAACATCATAATCTGTTGCTATTATGAATTTATTTGCATCTTTTGCTAATTTTTGAATTATTTTTAAATAATTTTTAGTAAATGCTGCTGATTTATTTATTTCAGAAGATTCTTTCCAAGAAATATTAAAAGTTGGATAAGTCCAACCATTTTTTTCTGACTCTGCTAAATTATATAAATGACCAACTGCGCATGCAACAACAATCTCCTTATTTTTATGTTTTAATTTATAGTAAGGTACTTTGTTAACTAATTCTTTTTTTAGATCCTTATCTGCTAGCGCTGTTGCTATTTTTAATGACGCAGATGGTTTCTCAGTTATTATTAGTTCATACATGATTTTAGAATAAGTTAAAAGTAGTTTATTTAAAAGTTTTGTTTATTTTTTAGATTTTAGTTTTTTAAGTTCTTCTATTCTTTTTCTTGCATCTATTGAATTTGAGAACATTTTCCAGAATATTCTTGTGAGCCATTCAACCCATTCTTTATCTTTTATTGTATAAAATATGAATAGTCTTTTACTAAGCTCATGAATTTTATCTGTTGGTTCTTTAATCTCTTTTAGTCTTATAAGTTTATTATCAATTACTAATGCTCTAAGAGGCTGTGTAGAGTGTCTTATCTCAATTAGCTCTTTTCCATATTTAAAATTTAAAGATAATATTTGTTCTATGTTTTCCATAGATGCTAAATCAACTCTGCATATAATTTTTATAGAAATATTTTTCTTAACTAGATTTTCTATTATTGAAAAAACATTTACTTTATTGTTTTTTAGATTTGTCCAAGATAGATTTCCTGACAAAACTAGTAATTGTTTTTGAGTTTTTTCTAGATAATATTTTAATTCATCTAAATTTGTTTTTGTTTCTTGCTCTGTTTGATCTAAACTAGCTATTTTATTTTTGTCTGAAACATGTTGATATATATCGAAAGCTGAGAAATCTTCTTTTTTCTTGAAAGTTTCTATTTCTTTTGCTAATTTTTCTTGAAATATTGAGCCTTTTATTTTTTCTATGCTTGCCCAATACACTATTTTTAAAGCACCTCTTGTTCCTTCACGAAATACTCTTGTTGTGATGGTGCCATATTCTTTTTCTATTTCTTGAATATAACGATCTGCTGTTCTCCAACTTTTATTTATATAAGATGCTATTTCTTGAATTGATCTAGGTTTTGCGTAAACAAAATCTTCAATTTTTTTGGTTATAGTTGGATTTAACATAATATTTTGAGTATTCTTAGATTCTTAAAGATTATTGTAATGTCAACACTATTGACAAAAATTGTTCAAAAATGTGTATATAGTTTGCAAGTCTCTCTAGTATTATAATGAAGGGGGTTAAAAAATGGGAAATCTATCTGTAGGAGAGATTTTGGAAAGAACTTGTTCTGAATTAGAGAAGAAATTTAAAAATAAATTAGTTATTTTTCCTGAACCGGTGTATGCAGAAATTGCTAATGATTCTGATTGGCATAGAACAAGAGTTGGATATATGAGATATGAAAAAGCGGATTTATTTCAATTTAATAATAAAGAATGGGCTATTGCAAGAGGAGTGGCTTGTGGAGGATATCCTGCTGATCCTTATAGTGGTGATATATCTGCTTTAGAGTTCTCAAGTAACGGTAAACTTGAAAAAGGGATTCGAGAAGAGTTAATGAATAATTTTAGAGGTTGTTCATATTTCAGAAATTCTATTGTTTATGGAATGAGTGATGGTTGTTTAGCTGTTAATAAAAAAAGTGAATTTGGTATAAAAATTGTAGATATTTTAAAACCTAATCTAAAGGAATATATGACTGATCCTGAAATTGATAATAGGTATTTTACAATGGATCTAAGACCTGTTGTTAGGTCTGCTGCTAGTTACAAGAAAGAATTTGTGGGGGTTCTTGTAGATGGAATAGTTAAAATTCTTAGTGAAGGATAAAGTCATGTTTATTAAAGAAGAGTATGCTAAAACAACTTTAAATGATTGGCTACAATATTTTTTAGAGAATCCATATAAGAAAAAAACTTTGATTGATAATCTTTTATTTTATGATAATAAACAGAGTAATTTATTTGGAAATTATTATGAAGCATCAAATCTTGATTTAATGTTAGATGAATTACTTTGTTCAGCAAAACAAAAGAAACCATTATATCAAACATGGAAGCAGGAAGTTAATGGTAAAACAAGGCAGCTTAGTGTTCCAAATAAAACATTAAGGAAATTAATGGAAAATTATATTTTGGATTTTATAAAAAGAAAAAATGTACATGAAAAATGCCATGGTGGAGAAAAAGGGTGGTCTGTAAAAAGAAGTTTAGAAACTCATTTGCCTTGTTTAAGTGCTTTGTCTTTTGATTTGAAAAGTGCTTTTGAGAATATTCCTTTTAAAATTGTATATGATTTTTTTTATGGATTATTACCAGAATATATATCCTATAGCGATAAAGAAGAAATTTCGAGATTTTTTTCTTTATTAAGTACTGTAAGATATATAGATAAGAGAGGATTGCCCCAAGGTTCACCAATTAGTGTTTTTATGTTTAATAGATGCTTATATAATCTAGATAAGGAATTAACTCAAAAATCAAATGAAAGATACCTAAGATATTCAAGATGGGTGGATGATTTTACAATAAGTTCCAAAAGTAATAAAGGAATTGAATATTTTTTAGGTGTTATTGAACTAACAAATAGATATTTTGAAGTATGTAATGAGAAGATTTATTTTCAAAATGGGGATAATATATATCTATTAGGCCATAAGATAAATGATAATCTTATATCAAAAAATACTAAAGAAGATAAATTAAAGAATAAAAATCCTCCAATAAATTTTAATGATTATTTTGGTGAAAATAAAAAATATGAATCTTGGTAGTTTATAAATTTATTATTTTACCTTTTCTTCCAACATTAATTACTTTTGTTTTGCCGATTTTTTCTTCTATACCTTCTGCTTCATGAACATGAGAACAAAGTAGTATATTTGGTCTAAATGTTTTAATTGCTTTATCTAAAGCTTTAGAACCTGGAAAAAATGAAGTAAATTTAGACATTTTAGAATGTGCTGGATGAACATGTGTTACCATTATTTTTTTATTTAAATTTCTTATGTTATTAAAACCTTTTTTTAAAGTATCAAAAATTTCCTTTTCAGATAAACGATTAGGTCCTATGTTAGCACCACCACAACCAAATAATCCTATATCTTTATATTTAATAGAATAACCATGAATATTTTTTATTCCATATAATTCTGCTAAAAAATCTGCTGTTGCAAAACTTTCATGATTACCTGGAATAATTAGAACTTTTTTATTATTTTTTACAAATGGTCCTATAATATTTTCTGTGCTTTTTTCAAAGTGAGTTAAATCCCCACATAAGATTACTAAATCAACTTTTTCTTTTTTTGCTCTATTTGCTAATTTCTTAGCTAATATAGTATCTCCATGAATATCGCCTGCTGCTAGAATTTTCATTTTAATTTAACTTCCTGAATTACTTCATAATTATCAAACCATTTATGGCAAGGATGTTTATTATAATCTTCAAGTTCA
>JAPLZO010000059.1 GCA_026394995.1 Candidatus Woesearchaeota archaeon
GATGGAATATTCATAATTGAAAAAGCAGGTAAAACAATAAAATGAAAAATTTATTAGAACTAAGAAAAAATATCAAAAAGAAAAAACCACATTTTCTTAGACAAAATGCTGGAAAACTTAGTAAACTAAAATTAGCGTGGAGACAACCTAAAGGTATGCATTCTAAGATGCGTAAAAAACTTAGAAGTTATAAAAAACATCCATCTCCTAGTTACTCTTCACCAAGAAAAGTTCGTGGTTTGACACCAGAAGGATTCATCCCTATTATAATAAATAATTCATCTGAATTAAAAGATCAAAAAGCAATCATAATTTCAGGTAAAGTTGGATTAAGAAAAAAAATAGATATAACAAAAAAAGCATTACAACTAAAAATTAAGATTTTAAATTTAAAAAATCCAGAAGATTTTATTAAAGAAATCGAATCAAAATTAAAATCAAAGAAAGAAGAAGAAAAGAAAAAGATAGAAAAAAGAAAAAAATCAAAAGAAGAAGCAGCAAAAAAAACTGAGCCTAAAACAAAAGAAGAAACTCCTGAAGAAAAAGAAAAAAGAGAAAAGGAAGAAAAAAGAAAAATCCTTGAACAAAAATGAAATTAACAACACAAAAAAGAATAGCAGCCCAAATACTAAAGACTGGTATAAATCGCGTTTATTTAGATCCAGAAAAAATTAGTGATATAAAAGAAGCAATAACAAAATCAGATATAAGAGGTCTGATTAACTCAGGTGTTATTAAAGCAAAACCTAAACATGGTATATCTAGTTTTAGATTCAAAAGATTAAGAAAACAAAAAAGAAAAGGTCGTAAAAGTGGGCATGGTTCAAGAAAAGGTAAACAAACAGCACGTTTATCAAGAAAAGATAGCTGGATTCAAAAAATACGTGCTCAAAGAAGCTATTTAAAATATTTACATGATCAAAAATTAATTTCACCACATAATTATAGATTACTTTATAGAAAGTCTAAAGGTGGTTTCTTTAGAAGCCAAAGACACATCAAATTATACATAGATGAACATAATTTATTAAATAAACAATGAAAAGAAAAATAATTTTATCACATAGAAGGAAAAGAGAAGGAAAAACTCATTATAAACAGCGTTTAAAATTACTTTTATCTAATTGTATACGTTTAGTTATTCGTAAAAGTTCAAGAAATATTATAGCACAAATGATCCAATATTATCCAAAAGGTGATAAAGTTTTGGTATCAGCAACTACTCAAGAGCTAAAAAGAGATTATAATTATAATTATCCTAGAAGAAATATAACAACAGCATATTTATTAGGATTATTAATAGGTACAAAAGCAAAAAAACAAGGAATTAATTCAGCTATTTTGGATATTGGATTATATACCCCATCAAAAGGCTCAATACTATATGCAGTTCTAAAAGGAGCAATAGATGCAGATTTACAAATACCTCATTCAGAAGATATATTTCCAGATGAATCACGTATTAAAGGTTCACATTTAAAGAATAAAATACCATTAGAAGATATCAAATCAAAAATATTAGAGGCAAAACATGTTAAAAAAGAAAAAGTTACCAGAAAATGAAGAATCAAAGCAAGAAACTGTAGAAGAAGTACTTGAAGTAGAAGAAAAAATATCTCCTGAAATAGTTGAAGCACCAATAATAGAAGCAGAAATAAAAGAAATACCACAAGAAGTACCTGTAGGAGTTATAAAAATTAAAGAATTTGATAAAGATTCCTGGAAACCAATAACAGATTTAGGTAAAAAGGTAAAATCTGGTGAAATTAAAAATATAGATGAAATTTTAGATAAAGGTCTAAAAATATTAGAACCGGAGATAGTTGATATTTTATTGCCCGATCTACAATCAGATTTATTAGCTATAGGTCAAAGTAAAGGTAAATTTGGTGGTGGAAAAAGGAGTATCTGGAGACAAACTCAGAAAAAAACAAAAGAAGGTAACAAACCAAAATTTGCAACTTTAGCAGTAGTTGGTAATAAAAATGGTTATGTTGGCATAGGTTATGGTAAATCTAAAGAGACTGTTCCAGCAAGAGAAAAAGCAATCAAACAAGCTAAATTAAATATAATTAAGATAAGACGTGGTTGTGGTTCATGGGAATGTAATTGTGGACAACCTCATAGCATACCTTTTAAAACAATAGGTAAAACTGCATCTATCCAAATAAAATTATTACCTGCTCCAAAAGGTACAGGTATTACAACAGAAAAAGAAATTAAAAAGATGATAGAATTAGCAGGTATTAAGGATATTTACTCAAAATCTAGAGGTCAAACAAGAACTAAAATAAATTTTATTTTTGCATGCTTTAAAGCACTTAAACAATTAACAAACACAAAAGTTAAACATGATCTTGTTAAAAAATTAGGGATTATAGAAGGTAAATTAGAATAAAATGGAACAAAAAAGAATAGCAATAATAAGAATCAAAGGAAAAGCCGGTCTTAAAAAAACAGTTAAAGACACTTTTTTACTATTAAAACTCTATAAAAAGAATAGTTGTGTTGTTGTTCCAAATACACCATCTTATGTTGGTATGCTAACAAAAGTTAAAGATTGTGCGACCTGGGGTGAAATTGATGAACAAACTTTTAAATTATTATTAGAAAAACGTGGTAAATTACCAGGTAATAAATCTTTAACAAATGAATACATCCAACAAAAATTAAAAATAAATCTTGATCAATTTGTAAAAGAGTTTATGAGTTTTAAAAAAGAATTAAAGGATATACCAGGCATAAAATTATTTTTTAAATTAACACCACCAAGACATGGATTTGAAGATAAAGGTATAAAAGTTCAGTTTAGTCAAGGTGGAGTTTTAGGTTATAGAAAAGATAAAATTAATGATCTAATTCAAAGGATGTCCTAAAATGGTTGTTCATAAAAGAAAAAAATTGAGTAGACAACGTGGTTCTAAAACTCACGGTTGGGGTGCTATGAAAAAACATCGTGGAGCTGGTAATAGAGGAGGACGTGGTATGGCTGGTTCTGGTAAAAGAGCCGATCAAATGAAATCATGGATAATAAAAAAGTATGGTAGTGTAAACAATTATTTTGGTAAACATGGTTTTAGAATACCTCAAAAGATAAAACAAATTGATAATCCAATTAATATTAAAGACCTACCTAATAAAGATGAAATAAATCTAAATGAAATGGGTTATACTAAATTACTAAGTAAAGGCATTATTAATAAAAAAATTAAAGTAATTGTTAAAAAATGCTCAAAAAATGCTAAAGAGAAAATAGAGAAGGCTGGGGGTCAAGTTATAATCCAATAGAATGCCATTTGCTAGAAATATTCTAATGTCTTTGCCTGAAGTAAAAGCTCCTACAGAGAAAAAACTTCTATTTAAGACTAAATTAAAATGGACTTTAATAATATTATTAGCTTTCTTTGTTTTAGGTGTTATCCCATTATATGGATTAAGTGAAAACGCATTATCCCAATTTGAATTTTTATCAATTATTCTAGCTGCTAAGTTTGGTTCTATAATATCATTAGGTATAGGTCCAATTGTTACAGCTTCTATTGTTTTACAATTGTTAACAGGATCTGGTTTATTAAAATTAGATACAACAACACATGAAGGAAGAATGTTCTTCCAAGGTTTACAAAAATTATTAGTTCTATTTTTTATAATATTTGAAGCATTAATATATGTATTAATGGGAGGTTTATCACCTTCAACAAATTTACCACCAACAGAGTTTAGAATAATGCAACTAATTATAATAGCTCAATTAGTTCTTGGTGGAATCTTAATCTTATTTATGGATGAGGTTATAAGTAAATGGGGTTTTGGTTCAGGAGTTTCATTATTTATTGCAGCTGGTGTTGCTTCAGAAATTATAATAAAAGCATTTTCACCACTAACACAATCAGGAAATTTTGCATTTGGTACAAGTGAAGCGCCAGTTGGTAAAGTTTGGGTTTTAATCCAGTCTCTAATGAAAGGCTCTTTAAATTCAGCAGCTAAAGCCTTTGCAGCTATTGCAGCAACGGTTGTTATATTTGTAATTGCAGTTTATACCCAGGCAATGAAAGTTGAAATCCCATTAAGTTTTGGCAGAATTCGTGGTCATGGTATAAGATGGCCACTAAGATTCTTTTATACATCTAATATTCCTGTTATTTTAACATCAGCTTTAATAGCCAATTTACAATTATTTGCTCGTTTATTCGAAAAATGGGGTCATCCTATTCTGGGTACTTTTTCAGGTAATTCTCCTTCTTCAGGACTTGTAGCGTGGTTATATTCTCCAAATATTCCTGAAAGGATTATAGATGGATTAATTAATTCTTGGTCTGCTTTTTCAAATATTTTATCACATTCATTAGTTTATATTTTGATCATGGTTGGTGGTGCAATCATATTTTCATTTTTTTGGATGCAAACAGCTGGTATGGATGCTTCAACACAAGCTAGACAAATAATGTCATCTGGTTTACAAATACCTGGTTTTAGAAGAGATGAGCGTGTTGTAGAATCTTTGCTAAGTCGTTATATCTTACCATTAACAATAATGGGTGGTGCAACAGTTGGTTTATTAGCTGCATTTGCAGATTTACTAGGATCTTTAACTCATGGTACGGGTTTATTATTAACAGTTATGATAATTTATAGATTATATGAAGATATTGCACAACAACATATGATGGATATGTACCCTGGTTTAAGAAAGATGATGGGTGGTGAATAATGTTAGATTCATTTTTTAATACAATTTTAGGATGGGCATTTACATTTGGTGATGCAATAGGTGTTATTATAATATCATTAATTTTAACGTCATTTGTTACTTTGGTTTATAGATTATTTACAAATCAAGAAATGTTAAGGAATATGAAATATCAGCTAAAAGATTACCAAAAACAAATGCGTGAACTTAGATCTCAACCAGAAAAAATGATGGAAGTCCAAAAAAAATCAATGGAATTAAATATGCAATATTTAAAACACACAATGAAACCAACATTATACACATTTATACCGATCATAATCATATTTAGTTGGTTAAGATCAACATTCTTAAATAAGCCAGATATTATAACTTGGGGATTTAAACTACCTTTATTAGGTTGGACAGGTTTAGGTTGGTTGGGGACTTATATAATATCATCTATTATAATTAGTATGTTATTAAGAAAAATATTCAAAATATATTAAGGAGAAAAAATGCCAGCACCAAAATTTAGATCAAGAACTTTTAGAAGAGTTAACAAAAAATTACCTGGTGGTAGAACTAAACTATTTCATCTAAAGAGAAAATCAAAAAAAGCACATTGTGCATCATGCGGTAAAGTTTTACAAGGCGTACCTAGAGAAATGCCATATAAGATGAAAAATCTTGCAAAAACTAAAAAAAGACCAGAAAGACCATATGGTGGTGTTTTATGTTCATCTTGTACTAGAGAACTCATAAAACAAAAAATAAGGAGTGAAAATGTTTGAAATAGGTAGATTATGTGTAAAGATAGCTGGAAGGCAAACTGGCTCCAAAGTTGTGATAGTTGACATACTCGATAAAAATTTTGTTTTAATAGATGGGCAAGTAAAAAGAAAAAGATGTAATATAACTCATCTAGAACCTTTACCTCAAATTATAAAAATAAAAAAGAATGCTTCTAGTGATGATATTAAAAAGGAATTTGAAAAATTAAATATAAAAATAGATAAAAAAATAATTAACAAAACCAAAAAAACTAAAGCTTCTAAAAATAAATGAAACAAGAATTACAAGAAAAATATATCGAATTACAAATATTAGATCAAACTATAAGACAAATTCAACAACAACTTTCTATTTTAGACCAACAATTATTTGAATTACAAAGATTAAATGAAAATTTAGATGAGATTTCCAAGGTTAATATTAATTCAGAGATTTTAACACCATTAGGAGCAGGTGTTTTTATTAAAACACAACTTAAAGATAATAAAGACATTTTTATGAATGTTGGTTCAAATATAATAACAAAAAAAACTGTAGAAGAATCTAAAAATATAATTAATGAACAACTACAAAAAATTAAATTAACAATATCTGAAATGGAAGAAGAAATAACACACGCAACAATAAATGCAGCTAATATTCAACAAGAAATAAGTGAAGCAAATAAAGATAAGCCAATTACTTCTGAATAGAAGTGATTTTCTCAAACAATCTTTTTAAACATCTAAGTCTTATATATCTTAATGTATACTATAACTTCTTTATCTGAATTTTTGTATTGTCCTAGAAAGCTCTATCTAAAAACAATATTCAAACCCGAAATTCCTTTAACCGATAAGCTTGTTAAAGGAAATATTAAGCATAAAATATTCGAAAAAATAAATAATGTTGAAGAAGATATTATCAAAAATCTAACACAACCTTTACCAATAGAACAGATTAATATGATATACTTAAGAAAGTATCATAATATAGTTTTAGATGTATTACAATATAAGAAAGATATATTATTTAAATTAAACATAGATCTAAATAAATTTATATATGAACTTTGGCCAATATTCATAAATGAAGCAAAATCACATTCTATCAATATCTATAATTTTATGATTAAAAATAATTTATACGGCGAAGATTTATGGAATAGACTAACACCAAAATTTATAACAGAATTGCAGATTTCATCTAATGAATTACAATTGAAAGGTATAGTTGATAAAATAGAGATAAATAATAATAATTATATACCCTATGAATTAAAATCAGGTAGATTACCTGATGATATTTATTATAATCACAAAATACAATTAGCAGGATATTCATTATTGTTAGAAAATAAATTTAAAATATTAATACCAAAAGGTTATGTTCAATACATAGATCATGATATTACAAAAGAAGTACAAATAAATCAAGAATTAAAGGATGATGTAATCAAAATAAGAGACAGCATTTCATTTATGTTTACTAACAATTTAATACCAGAAATACTACAAAATAATAAATGTTTTAATTGTGAGTTAAAAGAACAATGTCATAATTTTAAATAATTTAGTATCTTTTCAAAATTTGTATCAGTTTGATTATTTTTATAATTTTTTAGGATTTTAATAAATTTATTTCTATTAACCTTTAATCCAACTTTTTTACTAACAATAAACTGACAAAATTGAGTAACATTTTTTGGTTTTTCTACAAATTTACATCTTTCAAAATCAATCATTTTAATCTGTTTACCAATCAAAATATGTTTGTAAGGATTATTCATTTCATACTTATCTATATTTAATTTGTCTAAAGTTCTGCATTGTAATAAAACATTTTTTATAATTCTATTTTTTTCTCTTTTGCTTACATTTTTCAAATAATCCAGAATTCTTATACCTTCAACAAACTCATAAATCATATAATCTTTACTATAATTAATCAGTCTAGGACCAATATTATACTCATTTAATATCTTTAAAAATTTGATTTCATTATTAATTCTATTCAAATTCCTTTTTTCTTTTTTAATAGCAACCATTTTACCTTTAATATAACCAATATAAATTTTACCTCTCTTACCTTCAGCAAAATATTCCATACATTCTATTAACAGAAAAATATTTAAATAGCTTTTCGTTTAGGTAACCTAAATAAAAGAGGTTATCTACATGAATAAATGTTGGTTAATATTAGTTTTGTTGATATTCTTAATACCATTAATTCAAGCAGGAAATTTTAGTTCTGATAAAGCATATCAATGGTTAATTTCTAAGTCTACAGGAGACGGTTCATATAACAAAGATATTCCTACAGTTGCATTCGCAACACTTGCATTAAGACAATCAGGAGCTTCTTTACAAGCTGAAAAAAGTCTATCCTGGCTAAAAACCCAGAATACTAGTCAATCTTGTTTTCCAAAAACAGGTTGTAAAACAAAAGATACAGCCTTTGCATTATGGACATTATCAAATTTTAATGAAGATACAACTACTATAGAAAAATGGTTAAATAATGCTCAAACCTCTTCTGTAAGTAGTGGTAATTGGTGGTTAGAAATAGCAACAACTAATTCAGGAACATGTGTTATATCCTATCAAAAAGCAAATTCAACAAAAACATTTAATATAAATGTAGAGAGAGGATACTTCCCAAGCTGTGGAAACACAACATTTCTAGACCTAAATTCATGTTTAGAACAAGGTCTAGTAACTAAAAATCCATTTTAAAATTAGATGTTGATTGTAATGCTTTAGGAGGTAGTTTAGTAACAGCTTTAATTTTTAATACAGGAAATTCATATTATATAATAGATGAAGGTTACACAAGTAAAACAACACTAAGTATTAATAATGGTTGTTTTGGTCAAGTTTCAAAAGGTTCTTGTAATATAGAAACAACACTATACATAAATTGGATATTATCTCAAATTAATTCAGACATAAGTAACCTACCATTTTTAGAAGATAATTATGATAACTCTAATCCAAGACACTCATCTTTATTATATCTAATAACAAAGAAAGATTCCTATATTAATGATTTAAAAGCCAAACAACTTTCTGACGGAAGTTTTGGTAGATCAGTCTATGACACATCTTTAGCAATAATTGCATTAGATGAAGCTGGGTTGTCTACAGAAGTAGGAAATGCAACAGACTGGTTAAAATCTAAACAACTTTCAGATGGTTCTTGGAATGATAATATTTTAGACACAGCAATTACATTATATGTTGCTTTTAAAGAAACAATATCTGAATTACCTTCATGTACAGATGGTATTTGTAATGGTGATGAAGATTGCGTTAATGATAAAAATATAACTAAAATTGACTGTGGTGGTTCATGCCCAATTTCATGTGAAGAAGTTGAATGTAACTTAGATACCGACTGTAATACAGATTATGTTTGTGAAGCTCAAATTTGTGTAAAAAGACAAGTAACAGCAGAAACATGTAACTCAGATTCTGATTGTGATTATGGTTATCAATGTAGTAACGGCGATTGTATAAAGAAAGGTTGTACTTCTGATGATGAATGTGCAATAGGTGAACAATGTCAAAGTGGAGAATGTGTATCTAAATCAATGGAATGTGTTACAGATTCTGATTGTTCATCAGGTTATGTATGTAGTAGTGGGTCTTGTATTATAAAAGGCTCTGAGTGTACATTAGATTCTGATTGTTCATCAGGTTATGTATGTAGTAGTGGAACTTGTACACCAAAAGAATCAGCAGGATGTACATCTGATAGTGATTGTGAATCAGGTTTAATATGTAGTAGTGGAGTTTGTACAACTAAAAAAAGTACAAGTATCTTATGGATAATAATATTATTAATAATTTTAATAGCTTTAGGAGTAGGAGGTTATTTCTTCTATCAAAAATATTATAAAAAATCAGGTCCTACAAGTAAAAAACCAGATTTTAGACCATTTACTGCTAAACTACAACCAAAAACAACACAAACCAAAGTACAAGTACCCTATAGAAGAGAACCAACATTAAAAAGTAAAATAGAAGAAGAACTAGATAAATCGCTTAAAGAAGCAAAGAAACTACTTGGTAAAAAATGAAGTTTAATATAATACTTCTTTTATTGATTTTATTGTCCATAAATGTTTTAGCTGAAGAAATAACATTTCCTAAACAAGTATACTCACCTTATGAAACATTGCAGGCTAATCTATCTTTAAATTTTTTACCAATAAAAGATATACAACCAAATCAAATTTTTTTATTTGATTCTTCAGGCAAATCTTATTATATCGCCCCACTTTTAACAAAATTTGATGATAATAATTATTATATCTATTTTGATTTACCTTATAATGCTAAAGATGATAACTATACTTTAAGAATAAGTAAAATTGCTTATATCTTAGAAACCTATTCTCTTTGTAGAATGAGAAATATTTATCTCTGTCCTTTTTCATGTTGCAGACTTCTTCAATAAAAATTACACAATACCAATATTTACACCCTTTAGGGAAAGCCAAATAAATATAACTAATAATGAAACTAATTTAACCAATCAAACAAATATAACTATAAATAAAGATACAATAAAACCTATAACTTTAATCACAAATTTATCATCAATAACAAAATATATTGACCAAACAGAAACATTACAAGGACCTTTATTAATAAGAAATAATTTAAATCAATCTGTATTATTATATTTTGAGTTAAGTGGAAATCTAAATAAAATTGTTGACATAAACTCAACTTCTTTAAGATTGGAGCCTAACGATATTAGAGAACAATTTTTTATAGTAAATCAATACAAAGATGCAGTATCTTATGAGTATTCTGGAAATCTAACAATAACTACCCTTAATTATTCGATAGTATTTCCAATGACTTTTTATGTAACTCAACAAATCGAAGAACCTTCAAAGAATAAAACCGTTGAGGAAACTCATGAAACTTTATTTAATGAATCAGAACAAGAAATAAATAATCCATTTGAAAATAAGACAACAATACCAAAAATAGAAGATAAAAAACAAAGCAATAACACATTATTAATAATGTTGATTGTAACATTTTTAATAATTTTGATTATAATATTAGCAATAACAAGAAAAAAACATCGTGAAAGAACATTTAATGACTATCTAAAAAATATAGAAAAAAAATAGTTATTTCTTTTTCTTATCTTTTTTGGTGTCCAAACCCATTTTTTCAAACTCTCCTGCCATTAATATATTTTCAGCTCTTAGATTTTTGACGATCATATCATACTGATGCAATTTTGCTATTAGGTCATTTAGCATAGTGTTTAAATCATGAACATGAATTTCAAATATTGAAGGTTCTAATATTTCTATAGAAGAAGGCATAAAATCAAAAATGAATCCAGTTAATCTATCAAAATCTTTAAATTCAATTTCATCCTCTATAAAACCACTAAAAAATGGTTTATCTTTCATCTGCTTTGCTTCAAAAATCTTATTTTTTAGAACTTTTATATCATATTCTTGTTTAACTTGCTCTTCAACATTCTTCAAAGTGTTATCAACATGTTCTTTTGGAGCACCAATTATCTCAATGATTACTCTTGAAATGATTTTTTGCCCTTTCATTTTTAATCAATAAATAAATGCTTAGCAATATTAAAACAAAAATCAAAAAATAAACTGCTAAACCTTTAAGTTTTTTATCTTTTGATTCATAATTTACATTTACAGATCTATTTAAATATATATCGGAATTATTATCTTCATAACTTTTAACATAAATCTTTTGCTATGCTCTTTGGTATTATTATCTTCTAAATCTTCTATTGTTTTATTAGGAAATGTTAAAAAATGTACAACCTTACTAATAAATGAAGATGCTTCAATGTTTTTACTTGTTTTAGCCTTAGCCATAGTATAATAAATAGAATAATAAAGTTTATATATTTTTAGTACTTTATCATACAGAATAGTTAGTGTAATCCTAATGATCAGTTCTTGTTATACATAATCTCTGTAGTTTTTAAACTAGCATAAACACTACTAATACAAACTAAAAATACAGCAAGTAATAGGATTTTTTTCATTCAACATATCATATCACCTCTAATCTGCCAATAAATTTTATATTTATAAGATTTACTATTTTTCAGTGTTCTCAGAAGTTTTTTAAATAGTAAATCAATAAATAAAAATACAATGATACTTCCGACGAAGATATTTTTAACAAAAGGAGTAGGCGTTAACAAAGATAAACTTGCTTCATTTGAAGATGCATTAAGAAATGCTGGTATTGCAAAATGTAATCTAGTTTCGGTCTCTAGTATTTTACCACCAAATTGTAAAATAATCTCAAGAGAAAAAGGTCTTAAATTATTAAAACCAGGTCAAATATTATTCTGCGTCTTAGCTAGAAATGAAACAAACGAACCAAATAGATTAATATCCTCTGCAATTGGAGTTGCTAGCCCTAAAAATAATCATCATCATGGTTATTTATCAGAACATCATTCTTTTGGTGAAGTAGCTAAAAAATCTGGTGATTACGTAGAAGATTTAGCAGCAACAATGCTTGCAACAACATTAGGTATAAAATTTGATCCAGATCAAGCATGGAATGAAAGAAAACAAATTTACAAAGCAAGTGGTCATATATTTAAAACAACAGGTATATGTCAATCTGGCCGTGGCAATAAAAACGGATTATGGACAACAGTAGTTGCAGCAGTAGCTTTTATAGAATAATAAAATATATAAGTTAATCTTTAGATATTATTTAAAGGTGGGTTATGAATAACACAATTCAAAATTTAACAAAAGCATTTATTGGTGAAAGTCAAGCAAGAAACAGATACACTTTTTATTCTAAAATTGCAAAAAAAGAAGGTTATGAGCAAATTGCTGAAATCTTTCTAATTACAGCAGATAATGAAAGAGAACATGCTAGTCAATTATTTAAATTAATTAATGAATTAAAAAAGAAAAGTAAAGAAAAATTATCTGAGATAAAAGTTGAGGCATTAGCTCCAACAATTTTAGATAACACAAAAGAAAATCTAAAAGCAGCTATTGCTGGAGAGAATTATGAAAATATAATAATGTATCCTGAATTTGCTAATATTGCTGAACAAGAAGGGTTTAAAGATATAGCAAAAAGACTAAGAGCAATTGCTGTAGCAGAAGGTCACCATGAAGAAAGATACATTAAACTTTTAAAACAAATTGAATTAGGTACGATTTTTAAAAAAGATAAAGAAGTTTATTGGATATGTAGAGAATGTGGCTATGTCCATTTTGGCAAAGAACCACCAAAAATATGTCCTTCTTGTAGCCACGAAAAAGGATTCTATCAACTTAAATGTGAAGAATATTAGAAAATATATATAACTATACAATAATTACACAAATCTTATTAATAAGACAAACCTCTTAATAGTAATAAGGGGGGATAGAAATAACTAATCTTTATACTCTACCAAATTTAAACTATAGCTATAAAGATTTGCAACCTTATATTTCTGAAGAACAATTAAAAATACATCACCAAAAGCATCATCAAGCATATGTTAATAGCGCTAATACAATATTTGAAAAATTACAAAAAGCAAGAAAAGATAATATTGACCTTGATATTAAATCTACATTAAAAGAACTATCCTTTCAAATAGGCGGACATTTATTACATTCATTATTTTGGAATAATTTAGCATCAGCTGGAACAACTAATGAATCTAATAAACTCTTAATAGATTACATAGAAAATGAATTTGGAAGTTTTGAAAGATTTAAAAAAGAGTTTACTCAAGCCGCTCTTAGTGTAGAAGGTTCTGGATGGGCAGCACTAACATTTGATAAACAGACTAATAAACTAATAATAATGCAAATAGAAAAACATAATATCAATATTTATCCAACATTCCAAATTTTAATGATATTAGATGTCTTCGAACATGCATACTACATTGACTACAAAAACGAAAGAGCTAAATTTATAGAGGCTTTTTGGAATATAGTTAATTGGGATGAAGTAAACAAAAGGTTTGAAGAATTACAAGAATTATAAAAAGGGAGGTGTAAAAATGAAAAAGAACGCTTTAGACTGGATTGCATTGATTTTAGTGATTATTGGTGGTATAAACTGGGGACTAATTGGTTTCTTTAACTCTAATCTAGTTTCAATGATATTTGGAGAAGGCACATTAACTACAGTAATATATGATCTTGTAGGATTATCAGGATTATACATGATTTATTTTATAAGCAAAAAATAAATATCCCTTTTTTATTTTTTTTCTTTTTATTTATATATAAGAGTTAAAAATATATACTATATACACTTCTGTATATTATGGTTTATGATTGTATAATTATAGGTGCAGGACCGGCTGGATTATCTTCAGCTATCTATCTTGGTAGAGCACATAAGAAAACTTTACTCATATACAGTGCTCCAATGAGAACTTCATTAGCAGTTCACATAAATAACTATATGGGCTTTGATGATATTTCTGGTAATGAATTAATTGAAATCGGTTTAAATCAAGCTCAAAAATACGGTGTTAAAGTTGTAGTATCAACAGTTAAAAATATAGTTGAAGATGAAACTTTTAAAGTTAGCACATCATCAGAAACCTTTTCATCAAAATATATTATAGTTGCTTCAGGAATAAATGATATTTTACCAGATATAGACAATCTATTTGATTTTTTAGGAGAAACATTTTTTACATGTTTTGATTGTGATGGTTATAGAATGACAAACAAAAATCTATTTTTGATAGGTAATGAAGATGGAGTTGTAAGAACAGCTTTAGCAGTTAAACAGACTTACACTAATAAAATAACAATTTTTACAGGTAAAGAAAACAAAATTTCTAATGAATATATCAAAAAATTAGAAAGTGAAAATATTAAACTTATTAATAAAAATATAAAACATCTAAATGGAAATAATGGTATAATAGAAAGTGTTGTTCTTGATGATGATTCTACTTTAAAATGTGATTGTATATATTCAGATTTGGGTTATGAAAGAAATGATTCGTTCTTAAAAGAACTTAATTTAAAAAGAAGCACAACAGGTTATATTGAAATAGATTCTCATTATGAAAGCTCATTAAAAAATTTATTTGTTATAGGTCCTTTAAATACAGCTTCTGATCAAGTTTCTGTTGCAGTTGGTGAAGGTACAACAGCAGCAATGCATATAATAGAATCAGAATTTAAATTGGAGGTTTAAAAAATGGATAAAGTAAAAAAAATTCTGGCGTTGTACAATATGTGGGGATTTACATTGGGGTGTTTTAGCTCCTGAGATATGCCCAACATGTGGTTATCCAAGAAGTAAAGCTATTGAAATAACAAAAGAAGAATTTTTAGAAGCTTTTAAATAATAAAATTATTTCCAAATCCCAACTATTTTTTTATTACATTTACTACACACATTATTTTTAATATTAATTTTATTAATCAAAAAAGAAGATCTTTCTATAAGTAGAGCATTACAATTTGGACAGTATGTATTTTCATAATTACTTGCAATATTACCCAAATAAACATATTTTAATCCAACACTTTTAGCAATAACATAAGCATTTTCTAAAGATTCAAAACTAGTAGCTTGAAAGTCTTTAGCTTTGTGCATTGGAAAAAACCTAGAAAAATGTAATGGAATGTTTTCATCTAAATTTTCTTTAATCCATAAACATAATTCTTTTATTTGTTTATCTTTATCATTCAATTTAGGTATTAATAAATTTGTTATTTCTAACCAAATATTTTTCTTGTACAATATTTTTAATGTGTTTAATACAGGTTCTAATCTAGCTTCACATATTTTTTTATAAAAATTATCATCAAAAGCTTTTAAATCAATATTAGCAGCATCTATATATTTACATAATTCCAATAAAGGTTTTTCATTAATAAAACCATTACTAACAATAATATTTTTTATATTTTTTTTCTTTGCTAATTTAGCAGTATCTAGCATATATTCATAAAAAACAGTGGGTTCTGTATATGTATAAGAAATCGATTTACATTTATACTTTATAGATTGTTCAACAACTTTTTTTGGTGGCAAATCTATACTAGTAACCCCATCAAATTTTGCTTGTGAAATCTCCCAATTCTGACAATTTAAACAATGAAAATTACAACCAACAGTTCCAATAGAAAAACTCTTACTTCCTGGCAAAAAATGATATAAAGGTTTTTTCTCAATAGGATCTATATTAGCACTAACAGGCTTTCCATAAACTAAAGAATATAACTTTCCATTAATATTTTTTCTTACACCACAATTGCCTATTTCATCTTCTTTTATAATACAATATCTAGGACATAGTTCACACTGTAAAATATTATTCTTTAATTTTGTATATAGCGATGCCTCTTTTCGTTCCATTTCATTATATCAATTCTATAACATTGTTTAATATATTTAAAAAAATGATAATGATCAGGTGCTTCCTCTCTTATTATTTCTTCTATTATTCTAGGCTCCCTATTTACAGCAGGCCTTAATTCTTTAGGAAACTTATCTCTTCCTACTCCACGAACTTCTTTAAGCAAATCTTGTGCTTGTAATATATTTTTACAATACAAAGCGACAATAGCATCTATATCACTATTACTACCTGTATGAGAGCGTCTTTTAATACCAATAAACCATCTTTTGCCATCATTACTCATTTTATTAAATCCTCAAAACTTAAACCTTTCTTTCTAGCTAACTCTAAAGACATAATAAAACTTTTTTCACTATTTTTAAAATCTTTATGTTTTAAAAAATACCAACCTCTATTATCAAATCTTATTCCTAGCCAAGGTTCTGCCCCAAATCTTCTAGCAAATTCTCTTAACTCTTTAACTTGTTCTTTTGTAACATACTTTTTATCATTTTTTAATGATTTACATTCAATAGCTAATACTCTTGAACCATTTCCAACCAATAAATCAGGTGCAGGTATCGTAGCACTTCCAGAACCAGCTACTCTAATTGGTTGCCATCCATTAGCATAAAACATATGAAATAATTCCCTCTCTGCACGTGCACCTTTAGCTTTACTCATAAATCTCTAGCCTTTACAGTTTTTCTACCATTAGCCTCTGCTCTTGCAACAGCATCTTTAATTAAAGCTTCAACTTTAGCACTTAGTGCAGCTGCAAAATCTCCAGATACATTAAAACCACCTGTAATATCCTTTAATTTTGATCTAACAATCAATAAATCTGACATAATAACACCTCCATCAATTTTTTAATATTAAAAATATATAAACTTTATCTATCTTTCTTCTTTTTACGTATTTTCCCCTTTATCTTACCAATAACCATTAAACTTCCAGTCCCTACAATTGGGATTGATGCTTGAATAACCGCATTACATATTTCACACATTTTATATTCCTATAACTGATCTAATAATCTTATTACTCTAGATTTACCTATCTCTAATATAAAAGATGCTAATCTTGGTCCTTTTTCTTTACCTATTAAGACTGAATAAGCAACTTTAAAAAAATCTTTTGGATTTATACCAAACTCTTCACTTATCTCATAAAATTTATTGTGTAAATTTAATTCATCAATTCTTTCCTTTTTCAAAATTTCACGAACTTTAATTAAAGCTTCTCTTTCTTTATCATCTAATTTAATATCAATTTTATCTTTAACTTTAAATTTCATTTCATCAGGTGCATATTTTTCTAACCAATTCCAAACTAATTTAGCTCTTTCTTTGATTCTCACATCTTTTTTATGATACTCTTGTAAAACCTTATCTATATTACCCTCATAAATTTGTAATAAAGTTGTTAAATGTCTAAAAGATGGCTGAATTGGAATTTTTTTAGGAATTTTTCCTATATAGGATAATTCATAAATTCTTTTTTCTTTACTTAATTTCTTTTCATTTGTAATCTGTTTTTCATCAAAATAAACTCTTTCTGTATTATCAAAATCTTCATAAATCTTTATAACATCCATGTCAAAGCTTACAGAAAATTCAGTATTAGGTCTTGTACTAGCGAATAAATATCTAACAATTTGTGGTTCATATATATCTAAAACCTCTTTAAGAGTTATAACATTACCTAAAGAACTAGACATTTTCCCCCCAACACCTTTTATTATTATAAAATCATATTTTAAATCAACAGGATGTTTTTCTTTGTACAACTCTTCAAATATCTCATTAGCAGTTATTCTTGCTCCACCACTAGTATTATAATGTTCTTTGCCACCAGGTTCAAAATCTACATTTTCATGATGCCACCAAATAGGCCATTGTATTCTCCATAAAGGCTTTACAATACCAATTTTTCTAAAATCAATTGTATTAGTATAACCACAATCACAACTATACTTTATTTCATATTCTCCATCATAACTTAAAATTTTGGTGCTATCTTTTTTACATTTTTCACAATAAACATTTATAGGCCACCAATCTTTTTCTAGTGGCTCTTGTCTATACTTATTTAGAATCTCTGCAATTTTTTCTTTTTCATTTAACACTTTTTTAATTTCATCAGCATAAACACATTTTTTATATTTTTCACTATGCCTTATAATTTCAATTTTAAAACCTAATTTTTTTAAATATTTTTCAACCTCTTTTTCAAAATGTAAAGCATAAGAAGCATGACATTTAAATGGATCAGGAATTTCAGATAAAGGCATTCCAATATATTTTTCAAAATTTTTAGGAATATTAGCTGGAACTTTTCTTAACCTATCATAATCATCCCAATAGTGTATATGTTTTGCTTTTTTACCTTTGTCTAATAAAGCCTGAGTAACCAATTGAGATGTTATTATTTCTCTAAAATTGCCCATATGCACTACACCAGATGGACTAACACCTGATGAACAAACATAGGATTTTTTATCCCTCTTTATAATCTCGTTAGCAGTTACATCTGCCCATTGAAAATCTTCTTCCATTTTTATACTAAAAGAGAAAGGTTATTTAAACTTTTTTAATATTAAAATATAATAAATCATACCACCGATTACTATCTTTCTCTCATGTTCTAACTTAAGTTTACCAACATACTTCTTAATTAATTCAGGTTTTGTAGTTATTATCCCAATTTTATCTTTTAGAGTATAATCAACCTGATTAAAAAACTCAGGCAAAATTCTAATATATTCCTGTTCATTTCTAATGGATATAAACAAATTAGTTACAATTTTTACACTTTTTTTCTTAAATTTGGTACTTAACCATTCTATATCATAATTAGAAAAATCAATTTTAACTTTGGCTAATTGAGAATTTATCTTAGCATTTCTTATATTATTTTTATTTTCATCCATACCATATATTTTTTTACCTTTTAACAAAGCAGCTTCTATACAAATAACTCCATCTTTACAAAAAGGATCAACTAAAATATCTGTTTTTTTGTAATCACTTAATTCTAATAATGCATAAGCTAAACATGCATTTATACTTTGATTATTTATCTTGATCCTATAATCTCTTTTATGTAAATTATATTTTAATAAATAACCAACTAAACAATTATTATCTACAATATCAACATAAACAATAGTTTTAGGATTTTTATAATCTAAATTATAACCTTTTTTAATCAAAAAATCATTTAATTCTTTTGTAATATCAACAGATTTAAAATTATGTTGCCCTTTTCTATTACATTCAACTTTAAAAGAATCCTTTATTTTAAATTTTATTTTAATTAATTTTTTTATTAAATCTTCAAAATCATCAAACTCAAATTTATAAATTAATTTATAAACAATATCCAAACATCTATAATTCTTTAATTCCTTTTTAAACAAAACTCTTCCATTTAGAACCTTTTTACCTTTAACCTCCTTAGAAGCTACATCTTCAATTCCATTAACTGTAATGCCAACAAACATAATCTCACTTATATAGAACTATTCTAAGCCTTATAAAAACTTAGTGGTTATTATAAAATATTCTATCATAATTATTAAAGAATAACATTATTTAAATATATAAAAAACTTAGCAAACCTAATATGGACTATGAACTAATTTTATCTCTAAGTAAAATACAAAAATCATTAGAGGAATCTGAGAAAAATTATCAACAATTAGAATCAAGACTTAAAGGTAACCAAGGAAATCAAATATTAGTTGTGACCCAACATGAATCAATTAAAGGTTGTCCAGGAATTATACCACCCAAATATATTGATCCAATTTTTATAGGTATCGACACATATTTACAATTAGGATTATTAACCTCAGACCAATCAAATATAAATAAAAAACCATTAAAGAGATTAACCCTGCCTACTGATAGCCATATTGAAGGATATGATAACCTAAAAAATAAATGGGAACTTAAAGAAGGCCCAATAAATTTTGATTTTGACTATCTTGAATTTCTAGGAAAAGAATTAAAAAGAAGAGAAATACCTGTATCAAACATAGTTAATGATCTAAATAGAAAAGGACTTTTAATTCATATTGGACAAGAAGTAGAACAATATTTTGATAAAAAAAGACAAATAATATCATATGTTGAAGGCTTAAATTTGTTAAAACAACCCGTTCCAGAAAATTTTAGGGAAGAATATGATAAAATAATTCATACAAAAAAAGTTAATATAATTCAAAGATTACAGGAATTAACATCATTAGAATCTAAAATAAATGAAGAAATAAAATCAATTTTTAGTAAAGTAGATAGAAGACCACAATTAGGAGGCAAAGTTCTATTTTCAACAGGACCTGACTTATTAGGTATGACAGAAGATGATGCCAAAGTTGTTTCTTTTGGTAAAAGAT